>JAZUKT010000385.1:0-3646 GCA_045643445.1 Eubacteriales bacterium | reverse complement strand
CTCGATTTTTCGACGCCGGATTATACGCCGAAGCAGCTCTTCTCCTTTGCGGATCTGTTGACGAAGGCGTTTTTCGGCTCCTACGATACCGTGCGCAATACGGGGATGCCGTTCCTCTATTGCGGGACGCTGCCGCTCATTCTCGTGCCGCTGTATTTCTGCGCGAAGAGCGTGCCGTTCAGACGTAAGATCGGTTTTGCCGCCATGCTCGTTTTCCTGACGGCCGGATTCAATCTCTCGACGCTTGATCTGGTCTGGCACGGCTTCCAGCGTCCGAACTGGCTGAATGCGCGCTTTGCGTTCATGTTCACGGCGCTGATTCTGCTGATGGCGGCGGAGGTGCTCGCGCATCTTGACGAGATCGGCGGAAAAGCGATCGTCGCGTCGGCTGCCGGCTGGGCGATCCTGCTCGTCGTGCTCGATAAGATCGGATACGAGAATCTGCCCACGTTCATCGCGGTCTGGGGCGGTCTGCTCGTTCTGATCCTTGCCGCCGGACTTGCCGCGCATACGGCTGAAGTCAGCGGGAATCCCACGCGCCTGCGCCTTATGGCCGGTGTGCTCTGCGCCTTCATGGTCGTCGAGGCCACGGCCAACGGCGTTGCCATGCTGTATGCTCTCAACGACGACGTTACGTACGGTAAACGTGCCTCGTACCGGAATCTGATCGACACCTACGAAAAGGCGGTCGATCTCATCGGAGACGACGACAGCTTCTACCGTGCCGATAAACTCGAACATCCTAAAAAGAACGATAATTTTGCACTCGGCCTGCGCGGGATCTCCAATTCCACCTCCACGCTGAACGCGAGAACGGTGGCCATCCTGCAGCAGTTCGGATTTGCCTCGCAGTCGCACTGGTCGCTGTTCTCCGGCGATACGCTGGCGACGGACGCGCTCTTCGGCGTAAAGTACATAATCGCCGATCGGACGGCTGATAAGCCCGCCATGCGATATATCACCGAACTCTACGACGTGATCGGCGAGACGGAGGACGATCTGACCGTCTATCGGAATCCGTACAGCCTTTCGCTTGCCTTTGCCGCCGATGAAGCGGTGCTTGATTACGATAAACCCGCGTCGGAGGGCGAAGAGGAGCCCTATACCGACCCGTTTACCTATATGAACGAATGCTTCTCGGCTCTGACGGGAAGAGAAGTGACCATCTGGCGTCCCGTTTCGGTCGGACCGACGAATGAGCATGGAGTCGAATATCTCTCGACGGCCGGACACCGCGGCTATAAGGTCAAGGACGGCGCGGGCTCGTCGGACATCGTCTTTGAACTGAACATTGACTCGACGGACGACGTGTACGCCTACTTCCCGTCGAAATATCCGAAGAAAGCCACATTGCGGCTGAACGGAACGAAACTCGGCGCCTACTTTGACGGCGATACCTATTCGATCCGGGAACTCGGTTCTCTCGAGCCGGGGTCACAGGCGCACGTATCGCTTCAGCTTGAGACGGATAAATTGTACCTGCGCACAGGCGTCGATTATTTCTGGTATTTTGACGAGGCCGCCTGCCGCGAGGTGCTGGAAGAACTCCTGCCCGGCTCGCTTGACGGACGGATCGAAAAAGATGACCGCGTTGACGGAACGATCACCGTACCGGCCGACAAAACCGTCGTTTTCACGTCGATCCCGTATGACGAATACTGGGAAGTGACCGTAGACGGCGAAAAAGCCGAACTGATCCCGGTGCTGAACGAATCGTTTATCGCCTTCCGCGCGGAGCCGGGTGAACATACCGTCACCTTCCGCTATCGCCCCGGATGCGTGTATAAAGGCGCGCTCATCAGCGTCTGCGGACTCGGCGTGTTTGCCGCCGCATGGATTGCAGACGGACTGATCGGACGGCACAGAAAGAAAAAGGCGGCACGGATCCGGACGGCGGACGATGTGCCGGAAACGACGGATAAGCCGGAGAACCTGCCGGAGATGACGGAAAGTACAACTGCAACAACGGAGGAAGCGGAACATGATTGAGACACTGTACGGCAAGATCTACGAAATCAGCACGACGGACTGCCGGGTCATCATCGAATGCGGCGGCGTGGGCTATGCCGTGACGGTGACGGCAAATACGGCGGCGCAGCTTCCGAAACCGGATTTTGCTCCCGACGGAACGGCGCTCACCGGCGCGACCGTGCGGATCTTCACTCATCTGGCGGTGCGTGAGGACGCGGTGGAACTGTACGGCTTCTATACGCGGGAGGAACTGTCGATGTTCCGCCTGCTGATCAGCGTGTCCGGCATCGGTCCGAAAGCGGCCATGTCCATTCTGTCGCTTCTGACGCCGCATAAACTGGCGGTCTGCGTGGCATCCGGCGACGCAAAAATGATCGCGCGCGCACCGGGCGTCGGCCCGAAAACGGCGGCGCGTGTCGTGCTCGAACTGAAAGACAAGATCGCGAAGGCGTTCCCGCAGCTGACGTCCGACGCGGATGAAGGGGAAGCGCCCGTCGTGATCCAGCCGAAATCCGGCAATATGGACGACGCGCGCGACGCATTGACAGCACTCGGCTACTCCCGCTCGGAGATCGCCGCCGCCATGAAGAATATCGACCCGAACGCCGACGTGGAGGACATCATCCGCCAGGCGCTCGGCGTACTGATGAAAAACTGATAAGAACGGAGGAAATGCATGGATTCGAACGAATTTGATTTTGAGGATCGGATCCTGTCGTCCGGCTTCACGCCCGAGGATCAGGAAAACGAAAACTCGCTCCGCCCGCATACGCTTGACGAATATATCGGCCAGGAGAAGGCCAAGGAAAACCTGAAAATCCTGCTTGAGGCCGCCAAACTGCGCGGGGAATGCCTCGATCACGTGCTGCTGTACGGCCCGCCCGGACTCGGCAAAACGACGCTCTCCGCGATCCTCGCCAATGAGATGGGCGTGAATCTGCGGATCACCTCGGGCCCGTCCATCGAGAAGCGCGGCGACCTTGCGGCACTTCTGTCGAATCTCGGCGAGGGCGACGTTCTCTTCATTGATGAGATCCACCGTATGCCGCGGCAGATCGAAGAGATCCTGTACCCGGCCATGGAGGACTACGCGCTCGACATCATCATCGGCAAAGGGCCTGCCGCCCGCAGTATCCACCTGCCGCTCGCGCACTTTACCCTGATCGGCGCGACGACGAGAGCCGGTCAGCTGTCCACACCGCTCCGCGACCGATTCGGCGTGCAGATGCGGCTTGAACTGTATACGCCGTCGGAGCTGTCCGCCATCGTCCGCCGTTCCGCCTCCATTCTGGACGTGCCGATCGAGGACGACGCGGCGCTTGAGATCGCTTCCCGTTCACGGGGTACGCCGCGTATCGCCAACCGCCTTCTGAAACGGGTGCGTGACTACGCGCAGGTCAAGGGCGACGGCCGGATCAACCTGAAAATGGCGCAGGAAGCGCTTGCCATGCTGGAGATCGACGAGCTCGGCCTTGACAATACCGACCGCCGGGTGCTTGAAACGATCATCCGCTACTATCACGGCGGCCCGGTCGGCGTCGAGGCGCTTGCCGCCACGATCGGCGAAGAAGCGGTCACGCTCGAGGACGTGTGCGAGCCGTATCTGTTGCAGATCGGTTTTCTTGCCCGTACGCTCCGCGGCCGTATGGTGACGGAACTCGGGTATGAGCATCTC
>JAZUKT010000384.1:0-6001 GCA_045643445.1 Eubacteriales bacterium | reverse complement strand
CAGAACAGCGAACGTCTCTCCTGGAGCGCAGAAGAAGTGGATGCACAGCTGCACCGCATGATGGAAAACATCCATGCTGCATCTGCCGCCGCTGCTGAAGAATACGGCTTCGGTTATGACCTCGTAGCAGGCGCGAACATCGCGGGCTTCCTGAAGGTTGCAACCGCTATGCTCGAACAGGGTCTGTTCTAATATATCCGTCAATCGCATAAAAAAGAAGGGCTGCCATGAACGGCAGTCCTTTTTGTATTATTGCGGTCGTGATTCACCAGGTTTGAAAATCAAGTGATCGTTGACACGGAAGGGCGACAATTATTCTAATCTTGCAGAGATAGAGCGGTATTTCTCGTTTTGGGTTATGGAGTCTTTGGCGTCACGGTTTGTTGTCCAACTGCTGCACCAATGCGGTGTATGTTTGGCAAAGAAAAGAATGTCAGACATGACTAATGGATCATGACAATTCTCACTTGCCCACTTGACCATCTCGACGGCGGCATCCGTCGCTTTTTCCACACAGCAGAGAGCACCCGACAAATCACCGCAGTTCAGCAAATAGTTGGAGCACGCGGTGAATGAAGTAATTAGATAGCAGAACGGATTCTTTTCATAAGCATTTACGGCAAGATCGGCCGGATCCAGATAGAGCTGTGTCAGTTTTTTAGCCGTAACCTGCATTTCTTCCCATGCGGAAACGGCTGTTTCCTTTGGCGTTTCCCCATCATCTGAAAGGGCTTTTGCACGATAGAACAGGGCGTTTACGTAGTTTGTCAACTTGATTTTGCACGCTGTTTCCGTGCATTTTTTCGCTTGAACGAGATCGCCTTTTTTCCGTGCGATTTCTGCCGACACTTCCGCCCGGATGCCGCAGATTTCCGGCAGTTTTGACGCTGCTTTTTCTGCTTCCGACCATTGCTTCTTCATCATCATCAGAGAAATGAGCGCTTTTTCGGCGTTGATCTGTACCTGTGGTATGGTGCAGTTTTCGCAGATGGAATGAAGCATTCGTTCGCTTTCCGCGTAGTATTTCTCCCATGTATTCGCCGGCACGTCAAACTTTTTCCGTTCGGATGCAACAAGCAGATAATCATTGATGGCAAGCGCACATTTGTATTTGAGTTCATAGTCTAATGGATAACGGATCAGATACTGCCGATATGTTTCATACGCAAGCAGATCGGCATTGTTTTCCGGCGTGTTGACCGAGTAGGTTGCCCATATTCTGTTGATTTTCGCGTTCAATGCTTCTTTGTCACGGCTTTCATTTGTTCCGACACCGAGCAAATAATCTGTCGAGACAGACAAAAGTGCCGCCAGTGGAACGATTTGGGAAATATCCGGCATCGTATTGTCGCATTCCCAGTTGGAAACGGACTGTACGGAAATACCGATATGATCGGCAACATAAGTTTGCGATACGCCGACTTCTTTACGGAGTGCTTTTAACCTTTGACCGAAACTGTTCATGATTTTTTCCTTTCAAATTATCATCTGAAACCGACGTCTGTTTCTGAAAGTATTATAGCAACAGTTATCCTCAAAAACAATACAGCAAAGCGTGAATATGACTTCAAGTTTGTTTATAATCGAAAGACGGATACAGTACCGCCCACTCGGGTAGTACCGTATCCGTCCTGTTATTGCTTTGGCGTATGTGATTTCGAGCGAATCAGACCTGGTCGGCTTCGTAAAGGTGCATCGGAAGCGGGAACCAGCTCTGGAGCGCGGGCTTGATCTCGCGGCGGCGTGCGGAGTTGAACCCGAAGAAGAAGGAGATGGCTTCGGCGTGGCTGAGTTCGATGTCGCAATTGCCCTTGAACTTTTCGACGGACGTGACCTGATCCTTGACGCTGATGCGGAGCTTGCAGTCGCCGGCATAACCGTGGATGAAGACGGTCAGTTTTCCGTCGGCGAGCGGCTCGGTCATGGCTTTGAGCTTGAGGAAAGCGCCGACCACGCGCTCATAATTAAAGACGCTGATCATTTCGCAGGTGCCGATGCTCTGCTGGTCACAGATTGCAACCGTCTTGTCGATGAGCGGCTTGTTCCACATCGGGATTCTCACGTTGACGTTGCCGTATTTCATGATATAGTTGCGGAGGACGTCGTAGTAATCATCGTTGTTCACCAGCGTGATTTCGCGGAATCCGCCGTAGAAATAGCCGAGGAACTTCTTGCCGTCGAGCACAACGTACGGGATCGAATGCCAGTTCGAGAGAATGTCGAAGAGGCGGCTGCGTTCACGGATGGCGTGCAGCGGCTGCGCGTTGTGGAGCGCCAGAATCTGATCGAGCAGTTCGTCGTCGTCCGCTTTTAAACGGCGGATCTCGAGATCTCTGAGCGGAACGTCGCGGAAGCAGTGGTCGATGTTGTTTCGATCCACCTGCATATTGTATTCAGAACCGCTGATCTCGTATCCGAAATAGCCGTAGCGCTGACGCTGGCCGCCGAGTGCGGAGTAGTCGATTCCGTCGCGGATCATGTCTTCGACCGCCATGTTGACGCAATCCTTCATGTAACCGCGGGAACGGGTGTACGGATGTACGGCGACGTTGCCGATACCGCGGCAGCGAAGCGTTTCACCGGCGACGGAGTAGTCGAAATCGTACGCGCCGATAGCGGCCTTCAGCTTGCCGTTTTCCGTGATCACGTAGTTGTTGTAGCACGGATCGTATTCCGGCTTGTACAGCTTCGGAAGGAGGGTTTTGAAGTCCTTGTTGTCGCCGTCGAATCCGAAGACATAGTTCATGAAGTCCATCAGATCGTCGTACATTTCGGGAGTTCCGCGGCCTTTGTAGATGATGGGGTTAGACATAGCAGCTCCTTTCGGATAGTTAATCCGGTTGATTTTTTATGGTCAGATGGGATTGCACGGATATACGCGGACGTCGTCGGTTTCGATTAGGGAGGCGGCCCGGTCGCGCACGGCGGCGTCATCGAAGATTCCGTAGACAGCGCAGCCGCTTCCGCTCATGAGAACGGATCGTGCCCCGCATTCACTCAGACGGGCGAGCAGGGCGGCGATACGCGGACGATGCGGGCAGACGGCGGCTTCAAAACGGTTGTAAAGGGAAGTCGGGCAAACGCTGTCCGTCAGTTCGCGGATCAGCCGATCGACCGAAAACGGCGTCGGTTCGGTGACCGCATCCACGAGACGGTATGCTTCTGCAGTCGAAACGCCCGATCCGGCCGGATAGGCGATCAGTATGGGATGAGCGACCGTTGGTACGTCCAGCGGTGTCAGACGTTCACCGAGTCCTTCGCAGAGACAAACGCCGCCGCGGATGCAGAAGGGAATATCCGCTCCGATCCGCGCACCGATCGAGCAGAGCGCTTCGACTGTTGCGTCCGTATCGTATAATCCAGCGAGCAGCCGCAGGACAGCCGCGCCGTCAGCGGAACCGCCGCCCAGACCGGCTTCGGACGGGATCCGTTTCAGAATGTCGATCTGCACGCGATACGACGGAATAGCGTATGTTTCAAAAAAGGCCTCGGCACATTTCCAGACGATGTTGCGCCGATCCGTCGGGATGGCGGAATCGCTGCACGTCACGGTGATCGTGCGCTCGCAGTCTGTCGTGTCCTGCCTCGTGACCGTTACCGTGTCGGAGAGCGAGACGGTCTGCATGACGGTCACCACGTCGTGATAACCGTCGGCGCGTCTGCCGGTCACGTCGAGATAAAGATTGATTTTGGCGTAAGCCTCGGTGGTTTTCGTAATCATATCAGTGAATGAGCCGGATCAGCGGATTCTGCTTCGTGTCGACCGCGCCGACGGGACAGAGTTCCTGACAGCAGTAGCAGCGGATGCACGCATCCCGATGGATCGCGGCGTGCTTGCGTTTGCCGCTTCCGACGAGTTCCATTGCCTGACGCGGGCAGTTTGCGACGCATTTGCCGCAGCCGACGCAGCGCTTCGTGTTGATGCTCGGCCGTGCCTCGAATAACTTGACCAGGCGGCCGCCCCATACGTTCGAGAGATTGTTGAGGATCGAGCCGGCGTCAGAGTCCGGACGGCGGAAATCATACGTCGGGACTTCATTGAGTCCGAGGATCGGGATCTCGCGCCAGTCAGCGGGCATGAGTCCGCGATCGGCGGCAGAGGTAATGTGCGCGATCTCACCGTCACGGCGGATCATGTGCGCACCGATGCAGTCGAGGGCGAACGGAGAGCGGGAGACGAGCACCGTGCCGAGCGAAACGGGCGTGCCGTGCGTCGGACCGTTGCCTTCCATGCCCGTGATCGCATCACAGACGGCGATGAACGTCTTGTTTTCCGTCAGCCACGAGCAGAGATCGACGAGCATGGCGGAGAAATCCTCGAGCGCGGGGAACGTCGAGTGCATTTCGAATTTTTCGACCCCGGGGATGACGCCGAACAGATTCTTGACGGCGCCGCTGTACCCGGTGAGCGTGTGTGATTTGAGCTTGCAGAGATCGACGACGACGTCCGCTTCGGCAATAGCCGTGATGCAGTGGAAATTCTTCAGCTTCACGCCGTCCACGTGTACGTTCTGCCAGGTGTAGTCGTCGTTTAATTTGAGAGAATCGGAAACAGCCTCGGTCATTTTGCAGGTGCGGTAGACGAGCGACATGGAGGCCGCATTCCACGGACCGCCGGGCGATTCCGCGAGCGTTACGGAGACGGCGCCGAGTTCGGTGAGCACAGCCGCAGCCGCACGTACAAAGGCCGGATGCGTAGTCGCGGCTTTTTCCGGGGAGGAAGCCATGACGAGATTCGGCTTGATCACGACGCGCTTTCCGCTGATTTCCGATCCGGTGATGCCGATGGACGAGAATGCCTCACGAAGGATCTCCGTCAGACGGGCGTCGTCGTAATCGGTGCAGGCGGCAAGATAGACTGGTGCGTTTTTTTCTGTGGGCATGGCTGAACCCCCGATATGAATCATTCATCCTATTATAGCACATAACGCGCGCCGAATCAAGTAAAAAAGGCCGAACCTTTCGGCTCAGCCTTGATTTTTATCGGACAATCGGGATTCAGGCGGATGCGTTGAGACGTGCTTCGAGGGCAGCGAGCTCTTCCTTGAGTTCAGCCGGAACACGT
Source organism: Eubacteriales bacterium (assembly GCA_045643445.1). Taxonomy (GTDB): domain Bacteria; phylum Bacillota; class Clostridia; order Oscillospirales; family CAG-272; genus UMGS1696. The sequence continues at coordinate 936 of JAZUKT010000384.1, read as the reverse complement.
TCGCCGATCATGGCGTAGAATTCCTTGATGTTTTCGACGTCAGCAAGCCAGCTTGCCTTGTCAACGGTCAAGAGATCGCGGATCGTGTCGATCGTCACGCCGTCAAGACCTTCGACGTTGATGTCTTCTGCCTTCGGAACGAAGCCGATAGGCGTGCTGACAGCGTCCACGGTGCCTTCGCAGCGGGCGAGGATCCAGAGGAGAACGCGGAGGTTGTCGCCGAAGCCCGGCCAGATGAAGTGGCCTTCGTCATCGGTGCGGAACCAGTTGACGTGGAAGATCTTCGGTGCGTGCGGGATCTTCTTGCCCATTTCGAGCCAGTGAGCGAAGTAGTCGCCCATGTCGTAGCCTGCGAACGGACGCATAGCCATCGGGTCGCGGCGGACTACGCCGACAGCGCCGGAAGCGGCAGCGGTGGTTTCAGAGGCCATGATGGAGCCGACGAACGTACCGTTCTGCCAGGACGTGGACTGGTAAACCAGCGGAGCGGTCTTCGCTCTTCTGCCGCCGAATACGATGGCAGAGATCGGAACGCCGGCCGGATTCGTGTATTCTTTGGAGAGGCACGGGCAGTTCGTCGCCTTCGCGGTGAAGCGGGAGTTCGGATGAGCGCCGGAGGTACCGACCTTGTCGGCCTTGTCGTACTTCGTGTAATCCCAGGTTTCGCCGCGCCAGTTGTCGGCGTTATGCGGCGGATTGTTGTCGAGGCCTTCCCACCATACGGTGTTGTCGTCGAGATTGTGACATACGTTCGTGAAGATCGCGTCCTTCATGCAGGTATGGAGCGCGTTCGGATTGGAGTGTTCGTTCGTCGCGGGAGCAACGCCGAAGAAGCCGTTTTCCGGGTTGACGGCGTACAGTCTGCCGTCCGCACCGACTCTGAGCCATGCGATGTCGTCGCCGACCGTCCAGACCTTGTAGCCCTTCTTCTTGTAG
>JAZUKT010000383.1:0-6392 GCA_045643445.1 Eubacteriales bacterium | reverse complement strand
CTTGAGCATTTCGGAGATGTCGGATTCGGTCGCGCCGTCGAATACGGGCGTCATGATCTTCCAGCCGAGCTTCTTCGCGGCGATGCCGAGGTGTACTTCGAGCACCTGACCGATGTTCATTCGGGACGGAACGCCGAGCGGATTCAGCACGATATCAAGCGGCGTGCCATCGGGCAGGAACGGCATATCTTCGGGCGGCAGGATGCGGGATACGACGCCCTTGTTGCCGTGACGGCCTGCCATCTTATCGCCGACGGTGATCTTTCTCTTCTGCGCGATGTAGATGCGGACAACCTTGTTGACGCCCGGAGGCAGCTCGTCGCCGTCCTCACGGGAGAAGACCTTCACGTCCACAACGACGCCGGAGGTACCGTGCGGTACGCGCAGCGAGGTATCGCGGACTTCTCTTGCCTTTTCGCCGAAGATGGCGCGGAGCAGGCGTTCTTCCGCCGTCAGTTCGGTCTCGCCCTTCGGGGTGACCTTGCCGACGAGGATATCGTTCGTGCGGACTTCGGTACCCTTCTTGACGATACCGTTCGCGTCGAGGTCCTTGAGGGCGTCTTCGCCGACGTTCGGGATTTCGCGGGTGATCTCTTCCGGGCCGAGCTTCGTTTCGCGGGCTTCGTGCGAATATTCTTCAATATGAATAGACGTGTAGATGTCGTCGCGGACGAGGCGTTCGTTCAGAAGGACGGCGTCCTCGTAGTTGTAGCCTTCCCACGTCATGAAGCCGATGAGGGCGTTCTTGCCGAGTGCGATTTCGCCGTCGCTGGTCGCAGGACCGTCGGCGATGATCTGACCGGCTTCTACGCGGTCGCCCTGATTGATGATCGGGCGCTGGTTGACGCAGGTGCCCTGGTTGGAGCGCTTGAATTTAATAAGATGATAGGTGTCCTTGTGGCCGTCGTCGCAGTGGATGACGATCTGGTCAGCCGTAACGCTTTCGGCCCAGCCGCTGTTCTCACAGGTCACAACGACGCCGGAGTCCACGGCTGCCTTGTATTCCATACCGGTGCCGACGATCGGGGAATCCGTCATGAGCAGCGGCACGGCCTGCTTCTGCATGTTGGAGCCCATCAGAGCACGGGAGTTGTCATCGTTTTCAAGGAACGGGATCATAGCGGTGGCGACGGAGACGACCATCTTCGGGGAGACGTCCATCAGCGAAACGCGCGCGGGATCCACTTCCATGATCTCACCGCGGTCACGGGCGGTGACTTTGCGGTTGGCGAAGCACATATCGTCGTCGAGCGGCTCGTTGGCCTGCGCTACGATGTAGTTGTCTTCGACGTCAGCCGTCATATATTCGATCTCGTCGGTGACGCGGTGGCGGACGGTGCCGTCCTCGAGCGTCTCGTGAACGACCTTGCGGTACGGCGCTTCGATGAAGCCGTACTTCGAGATCTTCGCGTAGGTGGCGAGATAGGAGATCAGACCGATGTTCGGACCTTCAGGCGTCTCGATCGGGCACATCCGTCCGTAATGCGTATAGTGAACGTCACGGACTTCGAAGGAGGCACGGTCTCTCGACAGACCGCCCGGGCCGAGTGCGGACAGACGGCGCTTGTGCGTCAGTTCGGCAAGCGGGTTGTTCTGATCCATGAACTGGGACAGCGGAGACGAACCGAAGAATTCGCGGATCGCCGTGACCACAGGACGGATGTTGATCAGCGTCTGGGGAGAGAGCGACTCGTTGTCCTGGATGTTCATGCGCTCCTTGATGATCTTGTCCATACGGGCGAGGCCGATGCGGAGCTGGTTCTGGAGCAGTTCACCGACGGAACGCAGACGACGGTTGCCGAGGTGGTCGATATCGTCCGTGTTGCCGACGTCGTGGGAGAGAGCGAGCATATAGTTAATGGAGGCGAGGATGTCCTCACGCGTGATGTGCTTCGGGCACAATTCCGCGATACGGCGCTTGGCTTCCTCACGAATGCCGGCCTCGTCGCCCTTGTTGTTTTCGATGATCTCGCTGAGCACGTCGAAACGGCACTTTTCGTTGACGCCTTCTTCGTGCAGATCATAGCCGAGGATATAGGTGGGATCGACTGCGCCGTTCGTGAAGACCTTCACTTCGGAGCCGTCTTCCATCTTCAGGTATACTTCGGAAACGCCCGCGTTCTCGATGGCTCTTGCGTCGTCGAGCGTCAGGTGCATCCCTGCCTCGTACAGTTCGCCGGTGAGCGGATTGACCACTTCACGGGAGAGCGTGTGACCGGCGATACGCTGGCCGAGAGCGAGCTTCTTGTCGTACTTGTGGCGGCCGACCGGGTACAGGTCATACCGCTTCGGGTCGAAGAAGAGGCTGTTCATGAGGAGTTCCGCGGATTCCACGATCGGGGGTTCGCCCGGACGCAGTTTCGTGTAGATTTCCTTCAGTGCCTCGTCACGGATGGAGGTATGATTCTCGAGGGAACGCTCCTCACAGGATTCACGCTCGAGGGTAACGGCCAGCTTCGGTTCCACGCCGAATACGGTCTCGATCTCTTCTCTCGACTGGATGCCGAGGGCGCGGATCAGGATCGTGACCGGGATCTTGCGGTTTTTATCAATGCGGACGTAGAAAACGTCGTTCGCGTCCGTCTCGTATTCGAGCCATGCGCCGCGGTACGGAATGACCGTAGCCGCATAAAGTTTCTTACCGGATTTGTCGATGGAGCTGTCGTAGTAGATGCCCGGGGAACGGACGATCTGCGAGACGATAACGCGCTCCGCACCGTTGATGACGAAGGTACCCTTCTCGGTCATGAGCGGGAAATCGCCCATGAAGATGGAGGACTGCTTCACTTCACCGGTGAGCTTGTTCGTCAGACGAACGTCTACCTTGAGCGGCGCGGCGTAGTTGACGTCACGCTCCTTGCATTCTTCTACCGGGTACTTCGATTTCGTGTCCAGCGAATAGCCGACGAAATCTATGAACAGGTTGCCGGAGTAATCCGTGATGGGGGATACGTCCTCGAGCACCTCCATGAGGCCTTTCTCGAGAAACCAGTTGAACGACTCCTTCTGTACCTCGATGAGGCTGGGCATTTCCAGCGGCTCGTCGATTTTGGAGAAGCTCATTCGGATGTTTTTGCCTACCTTCTGCGGTTTGACCATCGGACGATCACACTCCTGTTGAATCAGCTGCAGGCGACGGGTCAATCGGTGAGGAACGTTCTTCCCTGAAAGGGAAAAAACGGCATGATCCGCCGCAGCGCGAAGTTATATCAGTTTACGATTTTACCACTATATGCCCGGTTTGTCAAGCGGAATTTTTTCAATATTTCTCGGATTTTCCCACAATTTACATTTTACAGAGCACAAATTTACAATAAATTTAATTGTAAACAAACTGTAAATTCTATCAGAAATCAAAAAGCCGCGGCAAAAAACTTTTCCGAAACGCTTGCAAAAAGGAAAAATCTGTGGTAAAATAAAGTTTGCCTGCGCCGGAAACGGCATGGGAAAGAGGCAGTCCTCTGCGAAGCTCCGCACGAATGCCTGTCATATTTCGAAAGGAGTCGATTGGTCATGAACAACTTCGACGCTTTTAAGAGTGAGCAGCTGAAGGAAACCGTACCGTCCTTCAATGTAGGCGACACCGTTCGCGTACACAACCTCATCAAAGAAGGTACCCGTGAAAGAATCCAGCTCTTCGAAGGCACCGTCATCGGCAAGCACGGCGGCGGCATCTCCGAAACCTTCACCGTTCGCCGCGTTGCATACGGTGTCGGCGTGGAAAAGACCTTCCCGCTGCATTCTCCGCACGTTGCCGACATCGACGTTCTCCGCCGTGGTAAAGTACGCCGCGCTAAGCTGTACTACCTGAGAGACAGAGTCGGTAAGAGCTCCAAGGTTAAGGAACTCATCTGACACCCAAAGAAAAACAGCCTTTGGTCAAACGGCCGAGGGCTGTTTTTTTATTCTTCTGTATGGGATCGGGGTTGGGCGGCGGTTCGGCGGAAGAGGTTTTGTGATTGCAAAGCGTTCGTTCTACTTTTCTTCTTTGCGAGAAGAAAAGTAGCAAAAGAAGGACGCGTCTCAGTCCTGGGTGTTTCGACTTCTGCGGAAGTCGCCAAGGGACGCCGTCCCTTGACCCTCCGAGCCTTTGAAAAGGCTCGACCGAAACTTTCCGGCGGGCAACGTGCAGTTTAAATCGTTCTTATACCCAAATCACCGCTTCACTTCCGGCGTGGGTTTTCAGGGTCTCGGCGGCCCCTGAAAACCTCGGGAACGCTCTTCTTAGGCTCTGAAACGCCTTTATTTCGGGAGTCGGACTTATTCCATCCCATACCCATCCATAAAAGTTTTCGCCAGGCCTTTTCCAAAAGGCCGCGTACTCCTCGTCCCCCTCGTACCCCTTATTTCGTCAGATCAGCATCCGTAAGAATCGAGAATCCCGATTCGGCGAGGAGATTTTCGACGGCGGCGTTATCGCTGACACGGAGGACGACGTAGGCTTTACCGGCGGTACCTGCCACGAAGGCATAGAGGTATTCCACGGAGACGTCATGCTGATAGAGCACGCCGAGCAGTTCAGACAGACCGCCCTGCCGATCCGGGATCGACGCGGCGACGACGTCCGTGACGTTGACGATCTTGTTTTCATTTGACAGAACGGCGGCCGCCTTGCGCGGATCATCCACGATCAGCCGCAGTACGCCGAAGCTGGCCGTTTCCGCCACGCTGAACGCGCGGATGTTGATCGCCTGTTCTCCGAGCAGCTTGCTGACTTCATACACCGTTCCGTTCCGGTTTTCCGCAAATACCGATAATTGCTTGACAGACATAGCTTCTCCTTTCAGTATATCAGTTTCCGTACAGTTTTCTCTTGTCGATCACGCGAATCGCCTTGCCTTCGCTCCGTACAATGGACTTCGGCTCAACGATGGAGACTTTCGCAAGAATCCCGAGTTCCGTCTTGAGCGCCGCGGTCAGTTCCGATTCCCGGATGCCGATCGCGCCGATGGAGTCGCTGAACAGATCCGCCGTCATCTCGACGAGCACTTCGATTGTATCGGACGAGCCGACGCGGTCGACAATGATCTGATAATTCGACGTGAGGCCGTGCGCGAGAAGCACCATTTCGATCTGCGACGGGAAGACGTTGACTCCTTTCACGATCAGCATATCGTCCGTACGCCCCATCGGCTTCGACATCCTGACGAACGTCCGGCCACAAGCGCAGGTTCCGCGCGTGAGCACCGCGATATCCTTCGTGCGGTAGCGGATCAGCGGGAACGCCTTCTTCGTGATCGACGTGAAGACGAGTTCGCCCCGTTCACCGTCCGGCAGCGGCTTCCCCGTCTCGGGATCAATGATCTCGGCGATAAAGTGGTCTTCGTTGATGTGCATTCCGTGCTGCTCGGAGCATTCGTACGCCACGCCGGGTCCGGACAGCTCCGTCAGACCGTAAATATCGTACGCCCGGATGCCCAGCCGCGCTTCGAGGTCACGGCGCATTTCTTCCGTCCACGCTTCCGCGCCGAAAATGCCGGCCTTCAGGCGGATCTGATCGCGCAGACCGCGCTCTTCGATACACTCGGCGAGATATTCCGCATAGGACGGCGTGCAGCAGAGAACAGTCGAACCGAGGTCGGTCATAAACTGCAGCTGACGGTCCGTGTTGCCGGAGGACATCGGGATCGTGAGACAGCCGAGTTTTTCGCTGCCGCCGTTCAGCCCGAAGCCGCCCGTGAACAGCCCGAATCCGTAGCAGATCTGGCAGATATCCTCGTTCGTGGCACCGGCCGCCGTCAGCGCACGCGCCGCACAGTCGTACCACAGATCAAGGTCGCCTTTCGTATAGCAGGCGATGACGCGCTTGCCGGTCGTGCCGCTCGTCGAATGGAGCTTCACGCACTCGGACAAGGGAGCGGACAGGAGGCCGAACGGATAGGCTTCGCGGAGGTCGTCCTTCGTCAGAAACGGCAGTTTCCAGAGGTCGTCCCTTGATGCGATATCGCCGGGCTCCACGCCCTTTTCTTTCATTTTATTGCGGTAATAGGCGTTGTTATTCCAAACGTGATGAACCGTCTCGACAAGGCGCTCGTTCTGCCAGGCGCGGATCGTCTCCTCAGAAGCGGTCTCGATTTCTTTCTGAAAATAAGCGGGCATACGGGTTGTTTCCTTCTTTCGTAATCTGTGATTATTAAACCACATCGTGCGGCGATTGTCAAGAGGATTCCCCCACAATCGCGCGGTAATTCACGCACCGGCAAACAAAACAGGGCAGCCCGTCGGACTACCCTGCGTTTTTTTGGATTTAGCGTGCCACTTCTTCCATGATATACGCTTCGAGAATATCGCCGACGCGGATATCGTTGCACTTTTCGAGGCCGATACCGCATTCGTAACCGGCGGCGACTTCACGCACGTCGTCCTTGAAGCGGCGGAGCGAACTGATCTTG
>JAZUKT010000382.1:0-4389 GCA_045643445.1 Eubacteriales bacterium | reverse complement strand
TTCGGCGAGCAGCCCTTGACCACGTCTTTATAATTGGCAAATTTCTGGATCAGCAGCGGGAATTCGTCCGTAAACGACGTCATATCGCACCCTCCTTCCGGTCGATTTCTCCGCCTTTTATTATACAACAAACTTTAAGGTTTTCATGGATAGATTGTAAATTTTCGCGCCGGGGGGTTGTTTTTCGGCGGGCAAAACCATAAAATAGAGAAAAACGGTTATTTCATCAGGCGGTGTTCTCGGCTTATGAAAAATTTTTGGCATGAAAACGGAAAACTGATCGGCAAGCTGATCCTGAATCAGTTCGGGGCGACGTTCCTCGGCATCATGATTCTGATGGCAGCCTTCGCCGCTACCTCGCAGAAGGACTGGCTGACGCTCTTTGCGAGCATTTTTGCGACGGTTTTCTATCTCTTTCTCATTTACAACGTGGTATGGGAACGCGGCGCGCAGGATCGCATCCGCGTAGACGCCGGCCGCAAGGAAAAGAAGCTGCTGACCGGTCTCTGGGTCTCCCTCGTCGCCAACATCCCGAATTTCATCTTCGGTATGCTCGTCGTCGTATCCGAACCGTTCCGTGCGACGACCGCCTGGGGTCAGCCGACCAACACGATCGGACGCGCGCTCTGCCTGCTCTGGCACAGTATGTATGCCGGGATCGCGGCGCACTACTCCCCGAACAATCCGATCATTCACGTGCTTGACATTCTGCCGGCTGTGGCCGTTGCGACGGGCGCCTATCTGCTCGGTCACGCCAACTGCCGCCTGCTCCAGCCGTTCGATTCCAAGAAAACGAAAAAATAAATCCGGCTCATCGGAAAGCCGCAGGTCGTCTGCGGTTTTTCTTTTACGCCGGGTCGTCCATCATCTGACATCAGGTTTTTATCATGAAAAAGGTTTCTGATTTTCTCCGTTCTCTCTCGCTGAAAAACTGTCTGCTCGCGTTTCTCGGCAGCGTCGTGCTCGCGTTCGGCATTTACGAGATCCACTCGATCTCCGGCGTCACGGAAGGCGGCGTGCTCGGGCTGACGCTCCTCGGCGAGCACTGGTTCGGCATCTCCCCCGCCATCTCGAGCTTTGTGCTGGATGCGCTCTGCTATCTGCTCGGCTGGCGCGTGCTCGGCAAGTCGTTCCTCTTCTATTCCGCGATCGCGTGCGGCGGCTTCTCCCTCTCGTATGCGTTTTTCGAACAGTTCCCGCGGCTGTATCCCGCCATCGCCGGAATGCCGCTGCTCGCCGCGCTGATCGGTGCGGTTTTCGTCGGGATCGGCGCAGGGCTTTGCGTACGCGGCGGCAGTGCTCCCGGCGGCGACGATGCGCTTGCGATGAGTTTATCCGCCCTGCTGCACGTCGATATCCGATGGGTGTATCTCGCGTCCGATCTCTGCGTACTGGCGCTCTCGCTCACGTACATTCCGCTGAAACGGATCGCTTTTTCCCTCCTGACCGTCGTTCTGTCCGGCCAGATCATCGGCTGGATCCAACCGAAAAAACGGACGCCTTCTTCATGAAAGCATCCGTTTTCTTTTTTATTCAGTCGGTTTCACGGCGGCCAGATACCAACGCGCCGTTTCCTTCGTCGGTTCCGCGAATCCGTAATCCGCAGAGACGTTCACGAGGCTGAGTCCGCATTCGGTGAGCACGTTCCCGAGCTGCCGCAGCGTGTACGCCCGCTCGCGCTCGTATCCGTCGTGCCGCTGCCAGCTGCCGTCCTTCTGCTCTTCATACACGGTGAAGAAAAAGTCCGCCGTATCGCCTTTTTTATTCAGCCGGTTCCGCCAGCAGCACATGACGCCGTCGTCCTCGAGGATATAGTCCCGCTCGGCAAAGGCCGTTCTGAACTTATACGGCGTATTGACGTCAAAGAGGAACACGCCGCCCGGATTCAGGTAATTCGAGACAAGGGAGAAGCAGGCGGCGAGGTCTTCCCGCGCGGTGAGGTGATTCACCCCGTCGAGGCAGCAGACGATCGCGTCCACCGTGCCGTACAACTCAAACGAACACATATCCTCTTCGATGAACAGAACGTGGTCGAGGCCGTCCGCCCGGATCCGCGCTTCCGCTACGGAGAGCATCTCCGCCGACAGATCGAGTGCCGTCATATCGTAGCCGCGCCGGGCGAGTTCCCGCGTCATGCTTCCCGTGCCGCAGCCGAGATCGAGCACCGAGCGAACGCCGCCCGCCGTCTGTCCGTATCGCCGGAAGCAGGCCTCCATATAATCCGCCCACGCGTTGTAATCCACCGTATCGTTCAGTCTGTCGTAAATCGGCGCGAGAATCGAATATCCGTCCGTCATCGTTCTGATTCCTTTATTTGTGATCTTGCTTTCATTATACACCGTCCGTCGTTCCTTGTAAAGAGCGGACGGATTTTTTGCCGGATCGCTTGTACTTTCCCGCCGATTATGCTATACTGATAAAAAATCCATACGACGATCATCAAGGAGAAGTCCGATGTTTACACTTCCCTGTGTTTTTTCTTCCGGCGCGCTCTTTCAGGCCGGATCCGCTCTCCGTCTCCACGGGACTGCATCGCCCGATTCCGTCGTAGAGGCACGCCTCATCCGCCCGGACGGCACGGCAGCCGCGTCGGTTTCAAGTAAATCAGGGCACGACGGCGCGTTCTCGGTCGAGATCATGACACCTGCCGCGTCCTTTGACGAATACGTGATCACGCTCTCCGACGGCGACAGCAAACACGTGATGGAGCACGTTCTCTTCGGTGAATTGTGGCTCGCGGGCGGCCAGTCCAACATGGAACTGCAGAACAACTCGATCCCCGGCTACGAGGCGCTTTTCGAACTCATGAAAACGAAGGTGATCCGCGTCTTCAAGGTCTACCGCTCGAAGTTCTGTCACGACGGGCTGAAGCCGTACGATCCCGACGAAATGACGCCAGGCGAATGGGCGACGGCCGACGACGAAGAAGGGATGCGCTGGGTCTCCGCGCTCGCGTATCGTTTCGCGGGCGGCATTTACGATTTTCTGAATCAGGCGGGCGACGTGCCGGTCGGATTCCTGAACGCGAACAACGGCGGCACCCCGATCGCAGGCTGGCTCCCGCGTGACGCCGTCGAATCGGACGAGCGCATCGGCGGGTTGCTGAAGCAGTTCGGCACGTTCCCCTACAAGGAAGACTGGAACACAAAGGGCGACGAGAACGGCAATCAGACTTCCGCCATGTATAATTTCAAGATCGCGCCGATCGAGGGCGTCCGGGTACGCGGCATTCTCTGGTATCAGGGTGAAAACGACGCCTGCGACGAATACGAACGGCACTGCTACACGGAATTTCTGCGGTTCTATTACAAGATCTACGCCGAGCGGTTCGCCGCCGATCCCGCGCATTTCATGATGCTCTGCGTGCTCATCTATCCGCTCACGTACGGCGACACGGGCGACTGCCACGCCGGGTATCTGAATCAGGCCATCATCGAGGCGGCAGTGGAAGAGCCGGACAAATTCGCCTGCATCCCCACGTCCGATCTTTCGCCTGCCTGGGATTTTGCCAGAGGCAATCATCCTGCTCATCCGGTACACAAATACGAGCTCGGCGAACGTCTGACCACGCTGGCGCTTCGCTGTGTGTACGGTGCGGACGGTCAGGATCGTCCTGCGATACTCGACAGGATCGAAACGGTCGGCGGGAAAATGATCCTCACGTTCCGCGGCGTCGGCAGCGGGCTGCGCGTCGGTGACGGATCGCCTTACGCGGCTCTGCACGGGCTCTATCTCGCGGGCGACGACGGCGTCTATCTGCCCGCCGAATACGAGATCACGTCTCCCGACACGCTCACCGCATGGGTGGACGGCATCGACTCGCCAAAGCACGCGGCCTACGGGATCATCTCCTTTGAGCCGGAGATCAATCTCTTCGCCGGAGATTTCCCCGTCACGCCGTTCCACACAGATCGGACGCAGTTCCTTCTGATCGAACAGCGTCCGTGGTACGATACGGCGCGCACGTCACAATGGACGTCAAGAGTTTACGACAACTCGAAAGATATGTTCTACCATCCCGTTTTCCGTCCGGTCGGCGACACCGAGATCTGCCCCGATCCGGCGTTCCGTCACCGCTCAACGGCCAGCCTTCGCGTTGCCTCCGAAGAAGACGAAGCCGGATTCTATGTGCGCTCCTACCGCTATCAGCTGCTCGATCTGCAGAAGTTCGCGGGGATCGGTCTCAGTCTCTTCCACATGAACGAGATATCGGCCCCCGTTACGCTTTCGGGCGACGGATTCTCGCTTGAGTTCCCGCTTACGGAAGTCGCGGATGAAGGGTTGTCCTGGAAACGGTTTGAAGCCCGCTTTGCCGGACTGCCGGAGGGCGAGATCAAAACGATGCGCTTCACGTTCCGCTTTGCAAAAGAGGATTTCCGTTTCGTCAAC
>JAZUKT010000381.1:0-7221 GCA_045643445.1 Eubacteriales bacterium | reverse complement strand
CATCCCATGCGGATCGCACACGGGATCAGGTCTTTTCCGTCGCCGCCGCAGAAGCCGATCCGGCGCACCGTTTTCGCGGTATCCCCGGTCACTCGAACGGCAGACGCGCCGAGCCGCTCTTTCACAAGCCGCGCGAGCGCTTCTCCGCTCATCGGTTCCACGTCAGCGTACCGCCCGATCGTGGGCATTTCGTCGTCGCCGAAGCATCCCGACGGCTCAAAGCCGAGCGTCCGGCACAGCGTATCGTTCACGCCGCCCTCTCCGGCATCCAGCCGCGTATGCAGCGAGATCACGGATAATCCGTTCCGCACCGCCGCGAGGATCCGCCGTCCGTTCACGGAATCCGGCGTCACGGCCTTCACCCCGGTAAAGATCGCCGGGTGATGCGTCACGAGCAGATCGTATCCGCCCTTCACCGCCGCGTCGATCGCTTTGGCGTCGCCGTCCAGCGCGATCAGGATCCGGCGGATCGGCGCGTTCCCGTCCGGCGTCACCATGATCCCGTCGTTATCCCACGGCGCCGACAGCGATTTCGGCCAGCGTTCGGTGAGTTTTTCGTAGAGTTCGTTTACCGTCACGCCCCGTTCCTCCTGATCGTCCGTATTTCATCGAGGCACGCCCGTTCCGCCGACGAGTCCAGCTGCCCGGCTGTCAGTCCCGCGATGCGCGTCTCCAGTTTTTTCTCGATTCCCGCCGCAAATTCGTCGAACAGCGGCTCACGGTTTTCGATATTCCGCGGTCCGAGCAGAAGCTCCGCCGGCGAATACGTCCGCTTAACGCCGTCATACGACGCGGCGATGCAGGTGTACAGCTTTCCGGCCGCGCGGCACAGCTTTTCCTCCGTGATCGCGTATCCGCTCTCGCCGAGGAACTGCCGCAGATCGTCCGCCGCCGTCATGGGCTGCAAAATCAGCCGTACGCCCGGCTGCTTCGGCGCATCGGATTCCCCGAGGATCCGCGCGATGAGCTCGCCGCCCATGCCGCAGATCACGAAATCTGTCACCCCGTCGCGTTCCGGCTCGAGGCCGCAGAGTCCGTCCGTCAGCACGAACCGCATTCTGTCCGCCGTTCCGTACTGCGCGGCGTGTGCCTTCGCCCGTTCCAGCGGCCCGCGGTTGATATCCGACGCAACGGCAAAGCGGATCCGCCCGGTCTGCAAGAGATACACCGGGATATAAGCGTGATCCGTTCCGACGTCGGCGATGACGGCGTTATCCCGCACAAGCGAGGCCGCGCACGCCAGCCGTCCGTCCAGTCGGCACGTTTTCCGTTCATCAGAGTCCGTCATGATCCCCTACACGAAAGAAAAACGGGATACTTCACCCGTTTCTCCCGCTTTCCGTTATTTTTTACTATCAAAATAGGCGTTCAGTTTCTTGATGAGCTCGTCTGCGTCTACGCCGTGTACGGTGCACGCTTCCTCGACGGTCTCCATTCTCGATACGGGGCACTCGATGCAGTGCATCCCCGCGTCAAGAAAGATTTCGGCCGTATCCTCATCAAAATCTACGATGTCACCGATCACGGTTTCAAGCGTTACTTTCATATCTGTGTCCTCCGCGGCATTCAGCCGACTTCGTTTTCCTGTTCCTGCGCGTCCGGGCACACGACTTTCTTGATGTCCGCCCCAAGCGCGCGCAGCTTACCGCAGATATTATCATACCCGCGTTCGATCAGGTTAATCTCGGAAATTTCTGTCTGACCGGGTGTGGCCAGCGCTGCGATCATGACGGCCACGCCGCCGCGCAGATCCGTTGCCATAACGGCAGCAGGCGACAGCGGTGTTCCGCCTTCGATCACGACCATCCGTCCGTCGATCTTGATCTTCGCCCCCATGCGGCGCAGTTCTTCGACATAGCGGAACCGGTTTTCATAAATGCTTTCGTGAATATAGCTCGTGCCCTCCGCCGTGCAGAGAAGCGCCGACATCTGCGGGTGCATATCCGTCGGGAACCCGGGATACGGCAGCGTTTTGACGCTCGTTTTGCGGACGGCACCGTTTGTAACGACCTGCACCGCGTCGTCGTATTCTTCGATCAGCGCGCCGGTCTCCTCCAACTTGGCCGTAACGGACTCAAGATGCTTCGGAATGACGTTTTTGACGAGCACGGAGCCGCGCGTCGCCACAGCCGCCACCATAAAGGAGCCCGCTTCGATCATATCGGGAATAATGGCGTAGGTACAGCCGTGCAGTTCCTTCACGCCCTTGATCTTGATCACGTCAGAGCCGGCGCCCGTAATATTGGCACCGCAGGTATTGAGGAAGTTCGCGCAGTCAACGACGTGAGGTTCGCGCGCCGCGTTGTCGATGACGGTCACGCCGTTTGCCGTAGCCGCCGCGATCATGATATTGAGCGTAGCGCCGACGCTCGATACATCGAAGAAGATATTCGCGCCGACGGCACCCTCGTCCGATTCGATCTCAATATAGCCGCCCTCGGTCTTCGTCCGTCCGCCGAGCGCCTCAAATCCCTTGATGTGCTGGTCGATCGGCCGTACGCCGAAATTGCAGCCGCCCGGGAAACCGACTCTGGCTCTGCCGAACCGACCGAATTCCGCGCCGAGCAGATAATAGGAACCGCGGATCCTGCGCACGAGCTCGTAATTCGAACGGCCCGGGCCGACGTCCGTGCAGTCGATCTCATAAGTAGTCTTATCGAGCATTCTGATCTTTGCACCGATGCCGCGCAGAATTTCAAAGGAATATGTGATGTCGGAGATCGCCGGGATGTTTTCAAGCACGCATTTACCGCGCACGAGAACGCAGGCGTAGATAATGGGGAGCGCGGCGTTTTTCGAGCCGGAGATCTCCACTTCGCCGATCAGCGGTCTTCCTCCATTGATTACGATTTTTTCCATGAAAGTATCATAGCCTTTCTGAGGCGTTTTTTCGCTTCGTCTGCCGCCCGTTTCTGTCAGCGGAAAGCCGTCGGCCTCCGCCCGGTATCAGAGACGTTTCTTTTCGGGCAGCAAGAAAAAAGCGCATGAATCGCCTCATCTATTATAGCAGGTCATGCCCGATAATGAAAGCGTTTTTTCTAATCTTTTCATAAAATTCATATATCACGTGAATAATGCACAGTTTTACAGCATCTGTTCGTTAATCCTTTGTGTAAGATATACCATCTATTGCATGATACACGAATTCTCCCATGGTATCCGTACGGATCAGCCAGCACGGAATCAGGCACAGAGCCTCATGTTCTCCGTACGAATAGAGCGAATAGCAGGATTCGATCGACTCGATCGTTACGTCCGGATGCTCCTGCATGGCGATCTGCTTTTTTACATTAAACAGTATATTGACCATGTCGGCGAGTTGTGCGGAATAGGTTTCGCCGGAGGTAAGGAAACTCCACGTTCCGTAGGCTTCCGCCACCTCGCCGTGCCGCAGGACGCACAGAACGGTATTGTCCGTGATCCCGACGCCGCCGATCGTGCGTGTGCAGAGCGCGTAGTAGATCCCGTCGTTTTCCCAGATCGTATCGACGGCGGTCTCAAGTTTCATTTCCTCCGCATCCGCAAAGGAACGGCTGCCGCGGTCGAGAAAGCGGGTGACCGTATCGCAGATCTCTTCCCTTTTCTGCTCGCTGACGGTGGCGGACTGTTTCTCAAGATCGAACGTATCGGCGGAAAGCGGCGTTCCGTCCTTATAATAATGAAAGGAAAAGTCCTCGCTGAAGTCGATGCGCGCGCCGTTTTTGAGGAGCACGATCTCCCCGTCCGGGATGACGTAGGCGGCTTTCCGCTCACTTCCGCCGAGCAGCGACGCCACCGTATGGTTATAGTCGTCCGAATCGCAGACGTACACCCGGCCGGTCTGCCGCTTCGTCGAGATAAGCGCGGGATCAACGTGGATCCGCTCTTTCTCCAGCACGGCAAGCAGATGCTCCACCGACGCGGCCGGCAGTTCTTCATTCCTGTGATGCAGAATGACAAGGCTGATCCCCACGATAAGGCAGGCCAGCGCCAGAATAACGATCAGCACCGTCATGATTTTCTTGTGCTGCATGAGGATCCCTCCTTTTCCGATGAAATAGCGGTGTTATGATTCAAATACGGCCGTCCATTCCGCGCCGATGGATTCCGCCTGGAAATCGCAGCGGTAGACGAGTCCGACGTTCAGCGGCAGGCGGTTCTGTCCGCCGAGTACCTCGAAGAACCACCATTCGTGGAGCAGTTCCGTACGGCCGGCGAGACGCTTGGCTGAAACGGTATTCAATTCCGCCCGCACGAGGACGCCGTCGCGGAACGTCACCGTATAGGCAGGCGCCAGCCCCGTGATGCCGATATTGTCGGACGTATAGCGGTAGGTCAGCGTCACGGTACTGCCGTCCGACACGATCCCGTCGAAGCAGATGCCCGCGTCGCCGCCCGTATAGTTTTTGCCGATCGCGCGGATCTCCGTGAAAATCCTGAGAGAGGCGCGGATCATGCGGTCGAGTCCGGAGGCGCCCGTGTAACCGAGCAGTTTTTCGGTGTCGAGCCCTTCTCCGGCCTCCGCCGTATACTCGAACGAAGACGTAAGCAGATAAAGTCCGCCCTGCGCGTCCGTATAACTGATCACGCCGCCCGTTTCATCGTAGGTGCTGAGCAGTTTATCCATATTCAAGCCGAAAATGCGGCCGAGTCTTTCCTGTTCGTCCCGGTTGCCGCGGATGAGGAAGCTCGTTCCGTCCGTGATCAGCATTTCCCGCGCGAACAGCGTATCGAGCATGATCGGCTCGGTCGGCGACGCGGCGCTGTAACGGTCTCCCGCAAAGGTGAACGCACTGAGCGACGAGCGATAGGACAGGATGAGCGAGAAAAGATCGTTCTCCGACAGCGGCGTATCCGGCGACGGGAGGCGATATACCGTGACCGTTCCGTCGATGCTGCGGACTGCCGCCGTAACGGCACGACCCACGTCCGAATACGGAAGCAGGAACAGTTCGTACACGTAGGAAGAAACGGCGTTCCGTTCGTGATCCCGGCCGCTGATCCAGTCGGCATACAGGCCGATGATGCAGTCGGGCAGTTCGGAATGATAGCGGATATAGACGGAGGCAGGCTCGTCAGCGAGCGACCGCCAGTAGTTCTCCCCGTCCTCCGGCGTTTCGGCGTTCTCCGCCGTCAGAACGTCGGAAAGCACGACTGATGCCGCGCGGTAGAGATCCGTCATGACGTTGACCGAGCCGGAAATGCCGCGCCGTTCGCCGTTCGCCGTCAGTCCGATGAATTCGGGCAGCAGCGTCTCGGTGTACTCATCGGGCACCGCCGGTTTTTCCGCCGTCAGCCGATCGAGATCGAACGTCTCCTCCCGCGTAGGCAGATTGCTCCGGCTGATCGTGTAGATCATCGTGACGGTCAGCGACAAAAGAAGCGCGAGCAGTACGGCGACGGAAACGAAGATCACCCATTCGGTGATAGTCCATTTGTTTTTCATCCTGTCACCGTCATTCCGTCTTCAGCCGACATTCCACCGGCAGTTCAATGGTGAGAGCCGTACCGACGCCGACCTTGCTCTCGACGGAGATACGTCCGCCGTGCGCTTCGACCAGCTCCTTCGCGATTGCGAGGCCGAGGCCGGTGCCGCCTGCGTCCTGTGTGCGGGACTTTTCAACCCGGTAGAAGCGCTCGAACAGATGCCCGATGTCCTCCTCCGGGATCCCG
Organism: Eubacteriales bacterium; assembly: GCA_045643445.1. Lineage (GTDB taxonomy): Bacteria > Bacillota > Clostridia > Oscillospirales > CAG-272 > UMGS1696. Next base: position 1,569 of record JAZUKT010000381.1, on the reverse strand, counting down.
ATGCCGTTGTCCGCCACCCGGATCTGCACCCATCGGTCGTCGGACTGCGTCACGCTGACGTCGATGTGACCGCCGTTCGGGGTGTATTTGATGGCGTTCGAGAGAATATTGATCACGACCTGCTCCACGCGCTGGCGGTCCGCCGTGATCTCGGGCACATCCTTTGCGCACGTGAGCGACAGAGAATGGCCGTGATTTTCAAGATCGGTATTCATGACCTCGCACAGATGGCGTACCGACTGCGCGGGATCGAAGGTGTCGATGTTCCACTTGGTGCGCTTGTTATCGAGCCGCGACAGAACGAGCAGGTCGGAAACGATCGACTGCATACGGTCGGACTCGGACAGCACCATATCGAGGAAGTATTTGCGCGTGTCGTCGTCCATCTCTTCGTCCATGCGGATCGTTTCGGTCGCGCCCTTGATGGAGGTGAGCGGCGTGCGCAGTTCGTGAGAGACGTTCGCCACGAATTCCCGGCGGCTTTCGTCGAGCTCATACCGCGCCGTAACGTCGTGAGCGACCAGCACGCAGCCGGACGCCTGCTTCTGACCGGCGCCGTAACGGATCACGGCAAAACTGACGTCATAGACACGCCCGCCTGCCGGCCGGTTATGGAAAATAAAGCCGTCGCGCGTATTTTCGACTTCCGCATCCGGCGTGGAGAGCCGCACCGTATTGCCGGAGATCGACAGCGGCAGATCCAGCGCCTCGAAGCACCCTTCGATCGTCGGAACGCCGTCCGGCATGATCGAACGGAAGAGTTCCTCCGCGCTGTGGTTGATGTGCAGCATCTGTCCGTCCGCCGTGAAGGCGATGACGGCGTCGCGCATACAGGAGAGCACCGTGTCGAGTTTTTCACGCTCGTCCTCGACTTCTTCGAGCGTCGTTTTCAGCCGCTCTCTCATGTAGTTGAAGTTATCCGCAAGCACACCGATTTCGTCGGATGCGTGTACCTCGATCTCACGGGAGAATTCGCCCGATGCGACGAGCTGCGTACCGAGCGTCAGGCTCTGCAGCGGAGACGAAATAGATTTGGCCAGGAAGAACGAAAGCAGCACCGCGATCAGGATCCCGACGAACATGGCCTGCACGACGATCGAGAACAAGACGCCGTTCAGCTGCCGCATTTCCTCAAGCGAATCCTTCACGTACACGATGCAGTCGTCTTCGCCGTTCTCGCCCGCCGTAAAGCGGATCGCCCAGTCGGAATAATCGACGCCGCCCGTGCTCAGATTCTCGCCCGATCCGCTGATGGCGGCGAGCAGATTCGGCGTCACGGCCAGATTCGCACCGAGCGCCACGTCCGAGCCCGCGAGCAGGTCGCCGTCCAGATCGAGCACGTAGTAGTTCCGATACTGGTCGATCCCGAGGACGCTCGAATAACTCCCGAGCACCGTTTTCATCTCCTGCGCGTAACGGTCGTGCCCCGCCGCCCGGTTCAGCTCCGTCACAAGCAGGCTGTCCGGCCGGAAGCACTGTTCCATCTGCTCCGAGAAATCGTTCAGGTAATAGGAGGTGACGCCGTTCATCAGGATCGCGCCGACCGCGCACATGACGGCGATAATAAAG
>JAZUKT010000380.1:0-4620 GCA_045643445.1 Eubacteriales bacterium | reverse complement strand
CCGCGGTAGACGTTCGGCTTCATGTCTTCTCTTCCCATGAGGGTGAGCAGGTTCATGATCTCGTCGTAGCTTTTCTCCATGCCGTCCTCGGGCGAGGTGGAATGGTGATTGAAGAACGGGGCAGCGTAGATGGCACGGGGATTCAGTTTTTCGCTCTTCATCATGAGAGAAAGTGCGTACTGGTCGTCGATCTCATTATAGGTATCGGTATCGAGCACGCAGTCGGTTGTCCCCGAAGGGACGGACAGCTTCATGAGGCGTTCTGTTTCGGTCATAATGTGGGATCTCCTTCTTTGTATAGGGGATTTTGGTAGAGAAGTCTGCGGACTTCTCTGATTTTATTTTTTTGCCCTTCTCGGGCGGCGCACAAGAGGTGTTCGCGCGACACCTCTTGTGAATCACCCGCGCCAAGGGGAACCGTCGTGAACGACATGGTTCCCCTTTGGAATCCTCTCCTGCCGCCTGCCGGCGGACAAAAGAAATTTCATAGGACGAACAAGAAGCGCACGTGTTAGTTAGTAAAACAAGTGCAAAGCAGAGTTTTCATAACGGCAAAGCCGAGAGCGTTAGGTGTTCGGTTGACATGGTCAAGGTATTCTCCACGGCGGGGGCGGATAGGGTCTCGGCGGTTCCTAGCCGCCTCGGCAACGATTTTCTGAGGCTCTGAAACGCCTTTATTTCGGGAGTTCAAATCTTGTCCATCCATACCCCATCCATAAAAGTTTTCGCCAGGCCTTTTCCAAAAGGCCGCGTTTCCCTTCTCCCGTTCGCAATAATGCACACCGTCGTCGGGTGATCGGCGGTTATGGTGAGGGATGTGATTTGGCCATTTTTCCAATCGAAGCTGACGGTGAGGCCGTCCTGCGCGCGGAAATTGCGCACGGAGCCGTTCGGCCATGCTTTCGGCAGAGCAGGCAGAAGCCGCAGCTCGCCCTTCCGGGACTGCATAAGCATTTCCGTAATGCAGGCGGCGCCGCCCATATTTCCGTCGATCTGGAAGATCCGCGGCGGATGCAGATCGAGCAGCGAGCTCGTCGCAAAGTCCCCGATCAGGTGAATGAGATGCTCCCACGCATCCTCGCTCCGCCCGAGCCGCGCCATCAGACACGCGACCCACGACCGGCTCCATCCCGTATGCCCGCCGCCATGACTCATGCGAACGTCAAGCGACTTTTCCGCGGCACGCCAGAGCGCGCTGCCCGGCTCGAACTGCTCCGACGGATACAGCCCATACAGATGCGACACGTGCCGATGCCCCGGCTCCGATTCTTTCCGTTCGCAGTCCCATTCGTTCAGCCGACCCGTGCTGTCGATGCTGAGTTTCACCAGTTTATCGAGCATTTCCCGCCAGACCGGGATCCGCTCCTCATCCACGCCGAGCTCTTCGGCACATTCGATCGCCGCGGTCAGCGTGTCGTTCGCCAGTTCAATATCCATGGCGCTGTTCAGGCCGATGGAAATGGGCATATCGCCCGAGCCCTCGAAGTGATTCTCCGGCGACTGCGACGGCATGATCCATAGCTGCCCGCCGTGCTCCACCAGATAATCCTCGTAAAACGCCGCCGCTTCTTTCAGGTACGGATAACACCGGTCCCGCAGGAAATCCCGGTCGCGCGTGTAACGCCAGTGCCGGAACAGATGCTGCCCCAGCCAGGCCGCCCCGCCGATCCACACCGCATATCCGCAGGCTTCCGGCGTCGGTCTGCCCCAAGCGTCCGTCTGATGACAGATCACGATGCCCCGGCAGCCGTACATCTTCTTCGCCAGCACCTTCGCGTACGGCACGAAGCCCTCGATCAGGTTGAACATCGTGTCCGCCGCCTTGTCCATCCCGAGCACGTCGACGAACCAGTAGCACATCTGAAGATTGATATTCACGTGATAGTCCGACTCCCACGGCGGCGTGAGGTCTTCGTTCCATTTGCCCTGCAGATTGAGCGGCAGTTCCCCCGAGGAACCGCTGACCATCAGATACCGCGCGTACTCAAAGTAGAGGAGCGGCATGGACGGGTCGCCGCCTTCCCGGAACAGCCGAATCCGCTCGTCCGTAGGCAGGCCGCTGTCCGGCACGTCGATCTCAAGCGCCGCATCGCCTTTCAGCCGGGCAAATGCGGCGGCATGACGGCCGAACAGCCAGGCAAAATCGCGCTCCGCCGGATACACGAGCTCCGCCGACGGATCGCAGCCCTTGACGTCGGTGCTCGCCTGCAGAAACACTGTCGTTTCCGTCGCGGCAGATACGGTCATCGTGTCGCCATCCGTGCTTCTCGCGCCGTCGGTGAAAACGGCGATCTCGTCGGCAAAGGCGAGTCCCCCGTCAAAGCGGCCGTTCATGCGGAGGCGGTTTTCTTCCGCTTCGTGCGTGATCGTGCAGTGCTCGTCCCCGATACGGCTGAGCGTAAAGCGCCACTCGGCCGGGCGTTCGGTTTGAATGTTTATAACGGCGCATCCGTCCGCGGCGCTGACGAAGATCTGCTCCGTGGTATGGCCGTATCGCCCGTCAAATTCGACGGTGCAGAGGCCGGTATCGAGATCGAGCGAGCGCGTATAGCCGGACGTTTCGCCGCAATCGGTTGAAATGAACAGATCGCCGAGCGGCTGATAGGGATCCACGCGGTTTTTGACACGTCTCCGCCCGCCGCAGCCGCCCCAATAGGTGTTGGCAAGTTGAGACGCCGTCGCAAAATCGCCCTGCACGATCAATTCGCGCACCTCGGGCAGGTGTTCGGAGGTATCGTCCACCTCACGGAAGCGGTTCTCGCCGCGCCAGAGCCATTCGTGATTGACGGCAAGGCGGAGGCGATCGGGTGATCCGACTGCCATGAGGGCGAGGCGGCCGTTCCCGAGCGGGAGGCCCTCCATGAAGGTGTCCGTCCAGTTTCTGTACCAAAGTTTATGGAGCATGGGGGAGTTCTCCTTTCGGGGGATTGTTGTAGAGAAGTCTGCGGACTTCTCTGATTTTTTGTTTTTTGTCCTCCGCGGACAGCGCACAAGAGGCCTTTCCGGCGAGGCCTCTTGTGAATCACCCGCCGTTCAGGGAAGAACCGTCGTAAACGACATGGTTCTCCCCTGAAAACCTCTCTCCTGCCGGCTGCCGCCGGAAATGGGGAATGGTCAAATAGGTCGGGGGTCTTGGGCGAAGTCGTTAGTTTGTAAAACGAGTGCAGAGCAAAGTTTTCATAACGGTAAAGTCGAGAGCGTCAGGTATTCGGTTGACGTGATCAAGGTATTCTCCACGGCGGGGGCGGATAGGGTCTCGGTGGTCCCTAGCCGCCTCGTTAACGATTTTCTGAGGCTCTGAAACACCTTTGTTTCGGGAGTTGGACAAAATCCATCCCCTACCCATCCATTAAAGTTCTTGCCAGGCTTCTTTCAAGAAGCCGCGTTCTCCTTTTTCAAAAGGCCGCGTTCCCTTCGTTCCTTATTTCGCGAGCACCCGGAACAGTTCCTCCATCAGCGCGTCGCGGTTGATGTACGTCACGCGGCGATAGAGCGGGCGGCGCATATCCGGCGCATAGCGTTCGTCATACGTCGGGATCGGCGTGTGGTCGATCACCGAATGCATGAACCGATCTCCGTCGTTCAGCAGCCATGCGACGGCGGTCACGTCCCAGATCGGGCGGCTCCAGACGCGCCCTTTCGCGTATAGATTCACTTCATCGACCGTGTGCTGATAAAGGTAATCGCACAGCGCGTTCTTTCCGCGGAGCCAATAATCAAGTTCGGGTCCCGTAGTCGTGAACGCCGACACGACACCACCGCACGGAAGCTGCACAAGCGGAACTTTGCCGCCGAAGATGATCCGCGCCGCCGCGATATCCTGACGCAGGTTGTATTCGCTGTTGTCCGGCCAGTCGAGCGCGTTCCCGCCGAGCCAAACGACAACGATGTGTTCGGCGATCTCCGGCTTCATGAGCAAGGCAGACGCGATATTCGTGATGCACCCGATGGCGACAACGTACAGCGGCCGCTCGGGAGAATATTCCATCGCCAGCTCGCATAGACGCCGTGCCGCAGGACTGTCCACGGGGGTATCTCCATTCGGCAGATACGTTTTGGAACCGCGATAGACGTTCGGCTTCATGTCTTCTCTTCCCATGAGAGTGAGCAGTTTGATAATCTCGTTGTAACTTTTCTCCATTCCGTCCTCGGGCGAGATGGAATTGTGATTGAGGAACGGAGCGGCGAAAATCGCGCGGGGATTCAATTTTTCACTCTTCATCATGAAGGAGAGTGCGTACTGGTCATCGATCTCGGTATAGGTGTCGGTATCGAGGACACAATCAGTTCTCCCAGAAGGGACTGACAGCTTCATGAGGCGTTCTGTTTCGGTCATAATTGGGATCTCCTCCTTTTATAGGGGACTTTGGTAGAGAAGTCAGCGGACATTCCCGGTTTATATTGTGTCGGATAGTCTCGGTAGTTCCTAACCGCCTCGGAAACGCTCTTCTGAGGCTCTGAAACACCTTTGTTTGATGGTTTGAACCTTGTCCAACCCATACCCATCCATTAAAGTTCTTGCCAGGCTTCTTTCAAGAAGCCGCGTAATCTCTTTTCGTAATTCTCGCGGGCATACTTCACACAATCCGCATACGGCATATCGGGGGGATTGATCGGGAG
>JAZUKT010000379.1:0-11054 GCA_045643445.1 Eubacteriales bacterium | reverse complement strand
GTCAGACGGTTATATTTGGCCGTCCGTTCACCGCGCACAGGCGCACCCGTTTTGATAAAGCCCGCATTCAGCGCAACGGCCAGATCGGCGATCGTCGTGTCCGTCGTATCCCCGGAGCGATGAGAGAGAATCGTGCGGTAGCCGTGCGTCTTGGCGATGTTCACGACCTCGATCGTCTCCGTCAGCGTCCCGATCTGATTCGGCTTCACGAGAATCGCATTCGCCCGGTGATTGTCGATGCCGGATTGCAGCTTCTTCGGGTTCGTCACGAAATAGTCGTCGCCTACGAGCATACATTTCGTTCCGAGCGCTTCGGTCATACGCGACCAGCCTTCGTCGTCGTCCTCGCCGAGCCCGTCTTCGATCGAGAGGATCGGGTACTTGGCGACGAGTCGTTCCCATTCCCGGATGAGCCCGTCTGCGTGGTGTACCTCACCGCTCTTCGGGAGGCGATATACCGCGCCGTCCGCCCATTCGCTTGCCGCCGCATCGAGCGCGATCCGTATATCGGTTCTCTCATATCCGGCTTCCTGCACGGCACGCATGATATAGTCGAGCGCTTCGTCCGCGTCCGTCAGATTCGGAGCAAAGCCGCCCTCGTCTCCGGTCATCGTGATCTGCCCGTCCGCTTTCAGAATCTTGCCGAGCGCGTGGCAGATTTCAGATCCGGCACGCAAAGCCTCGGAAAACGTACCGAATTTGCACGGCATGATCATGAATTCCTGCACGTCGAGGTTGTTCCCGGCATGAGCGCCGCCGTTCAGGATATTCATCATCGGGACCGGCAGCGTTTTTCCGGCCGCACCGCCGATATAGCGGTAGAGCGGCATTTTGTAGAACGCTGCGGCAGCCTTTGCCGTTGCCATGGAGACCGCCAGCATCGCATTCGCGCCAAGCCGCTTCTTGTTCTCCGTATCGTCAAGGTGGATGAGGCGGCTGTCGATCACACCGAGTTCGCACCGCACGCCTTTCAACTCGTCGGCGATCCGCCCCGATACGTTTTCGACTGCCTGCAGTACCCCTTTGCCGAGGTAGCGCTTTTCATCCTGATCCCGCAGTTCGTGCGCTTCGTACTTGCCGGTCGATGCGCCGGACGGAACGGAAGCGATTCCGTAGGAGCCGTCTTCCAGCAGTACAGTTGCCTCAACGGTCGGATTACCGCGCGAATCGAGGATTTCCCGTGCAAATACCCGCTCAATTTTGTTCTGATTCATGATTCTTCTCCTTTTTCGGAAATTCGTCTATATTGTGGCCTGTGGAAAATGAAACTATACCGATCACTGAAAAAGGAATAAAGAAAATACACAAATGTGTACATAAAACGACGGCATCGCGCATATGCTGATCATGAACGGTCTATCTGTTTTTGTCAAATTAGAGAGAAAGGCAGGCGGCATGATGACGATTCATACTGTCAGAAGCGGCGACACAATCTATTCCATAGCGAGGGACTACGGTGTTCCGCCGTCCCGCATTATCACCGACAACCTGCTCGAAAACCCGGGCAATCTTTCTGTCGGGCAGGATCTCGTGATCCTGAATCCGACGGTTACGCATACCGTGCGCGGCGGTGAAACGCTGTACGGAATCGCGCGGGCATACAACACGGATCTATTGACACTTTATCGGAATAATCCGATCCTCGGCGGGGAGCCGAACGTCTATCCGGGGCAGATTTTGAACATTGCCTACGAAACGCCGCCGCTCGGGGAGATCTCCTCCAACGGTTATGCTTATCCGACGATCGACCGGGCTGTCCTGCGTCGCACGCTGCCGTATCTGACGTATCTTTCCGTCTTTTCCTATGGGATCAGACCGGACGGTACGCTGATCGAACCGGCAGGCGGCGTGGATGAGCTGATCGCTTTAGCTAAAGAATATGATGTCCGTCCGATGCCGGTACTCACCTCACTCAGCGAGAACGGAACGTTTTCCAGTGAGTTGGCCGCCCAGTTGCTCGCCGACCGCGATTTTGCGGATCGTGTCATCGCCAACATGGCTGCCATGGTTCGTGAAAAGGGATACGGCGGCGTTGACGTTGATTTTGAATACATTCCGGCTGAATACGGGGAAGCCTACGCGGACTTTATCCGCCGGATGCAGGAAGCGGTCGGAGAAGACATTCCCGTCTTTGTGTCTCTTGCGCCGAAATACAGTGCCGATCAGCCGGGGCTTCTCTACGAGGGACACCGATACAGAGAACTGGGCGAGGCAGCCGATCAGACACTGCTCATGACGTATGAATGGGGCTATACCTACGGGCCGCCGCTGGCTGTATCGCCGAACAGGGAAGTCCGCCGCGTGATTGAATACGGTCTCACCGAGATCCCGCCGGAGAAAATCTTCATGGGGATCCCGAATTACGGTTATGACTGGGCACTGCCGTACGTACGCGGCGAAACGATGGCGCAGTCGCTCTCGAATCAGGCGGCGTTAGAACGGGCGGAAAGCAGACGGGCCGCGATCCGGTATGACGAAGAAGCGGGCGCACCGTTCTTTACCTATTATGACAGGCCGGAATCGTTTCAGGATGCAGTCGAGCACGTTGTCTGGTTTGAAAATGCGCGAAGTTCCGAGGCGCTCCTGCGGTTGGTGAATGAATACGGTCTCCGCGGGGCAGGCGTGTGGAATATCATGCGGTATTTCCCGTCGCTTTGGAACGTCATGAACGCGCTCTATACGATACGCAAAGAACCGCTGACAGATCCCGAATAAACAAAAAAGCAGCGCACCGTTTATGATGCGCTGTTTATCTTTATTTCAGCAGATCGGCAACCTTTTTGTCGCCGTAGACCGTTTCCCAGTCTTTGTTGAAATCGTCGATTGCATAATAGGTGAGCGGATGATAGATCAGCATCTCGAAAAGATCGGGATTGATCGTTACCGCGTCGGCGCCGGTCATCGAGACCTTGTGTACCTGTTCGACGTTCTTGAAGCTGGCCGCGAGAATCTTTGTCTGAATATTGTAAGCCTTGAAAATCTCGTTGATCTCGCTGACGACGTGAACACCGTCGGATACGATGTTATCGAGTCGGTTGATATACGGTGCAACGAAATCCGCACCTGCCTGAGCGGCGATCAGCGCCTGCGGCTGCGTGAAAATGGCCGTCATCGTAACGCCGATCCCCATATCTTTACACATGGCCGCGGCCTTGAGACCTTCTGCCGTGATCGGGATCTTGATATAAAAACTGCCGCCGACCGCTTCACGGATCAGTTTTGCTTCCGTAACGATTTCGGACGCTTCCGTGCCGGTCGTCTGGACGTGGAGCATCTTTTTCGGGCCGATGATTTCGCGGATCGAGCAGATCAGATGCTGAAAATCGGTCTTTTCTTTTGAGATGATCGTCGGATTGGTCGTGACACCTGCCACCGGGTAGTACTCACAGCATTTACGGATCGCATCCAGGTTGGCCGTATCAATCAGATATAACATTCTGTACACTTCTTTCTGTGCAAATTGATTTTCAACAAATATATTGTATCAAATCGTACCTGAAAGGTCAATGGACTGACTGACCGACTTTTCTGTGCTTTGCCCGGAATGTTTGGTGTAAATCAACAATTCAGTAAATCAATTCTTGTATATTAAGTATAATTATCAGATAGATTTTGTGTCAATCGGCACATCGGGCGTTTTCAGTTCCGTCTGACCGTTATAGATAGCCGAAAGCAGCGTGCCGCTTTTATCGTACGTCAGTTTCAGGGTAAAGAAAGGGCAGTCTTGCTCGATCTTTTTCAGAAAGATGCGGTCTCCTTCCCACAGTTCGAGATCGTAAAGAGCCGTCTTGTCGATCCATTCAAGTACGCCCTCGTCGCAGTCTGCAAGCTCGCCTGAAAAATCGTCGCAGGTAAAGAGAAACATATGCTCGCACGGCTGTTCCTCCATGACGAACGTCACGACGGATCGCAGCTGAACACGACCAAGTGCAAGCCCGGTTTCTTCCATGGCTTCGCGCCGGATGCAGTCCTCGGGAGATTCGTCCTCCCAGAAGCCGCCGCCGATTCCGATCCACTTGTCACGATTCACGTCGTGTTCTTTTTTTATGCGGTGCAGCATCAGATACTGCCCGTTCCGTTCGATATAGCAAAGCGTGGAATTTCTCATAATGCCTCCGAATGATCCCGTTTGTACCATTATAGACCATCAGAAAGTCTGTGTCAATTCAAACATGCCGCGATCATTCATAAGTTTGTGAAAACTAATTGAAAATATCCCCGATCGCCTTGCAATTTCTGCTGTCCTGTGCTATAATATAGCATCTTATTATTTGAAAACGAGGGTTGAAAAATTGAAAAAACTTCTGATTTTCACACTTCTTGCAGCGCTTCTGCTTACCTCCTGCGCCACCGGCACAAAGCCGATCGTTACTCCGGCCGATAATACGGAGACCGGCGTGAATGCGGAAAACGAAACGAATGCAGATACCGAAACGAATACGGAAAGCGAAACGACGCCCGCAATCGTAACAACTGACGATTCCTGGCGTGATGCCATGAATGCAGAGCCGTTCGATTATGTCGCCAACGACCTGACGCCGTACGTCAAACTCGGTCAGTACAAGGGACTCACCGTTCCGAGAGAATCCGACGTGATTACCGAAGAAGAGTACGCCCAGGAACTTGACAACCTCCTGAACCAGTATGCCGATTGCAACCATATCACCGACCGTGCTGTTGAAGTCGGAGACACGACCTCGACCAATTACATGGGCTTCCTCAACGGTGAACAGATGGAAGGCGGAACCGCAGAAAATGCGGAAGTTGTCGCAGCAGACGGCACCGGTTACATTGACGGCTTCGGCACAGCGCTGGTTGGCCATATGCCCGGCGAAGAGTTCAGCTTTGACGTAACGTTCCCCGAAGATTACGGCAACGAGTCGCTTCAGGGCGCAAACGTCACGTTCGTCTGCACCGTCAACTACATTTACGGCGGTGAAGTGATCGTTCCCGAACTGACGGAAGAATTCGTCACCGAAAACTTCGACTTCAGCTCTGTCGCTGAATTTGAAACCACTTTCCGCGATTATATTCAGAAAGAAAAGAGCTATAACGTCGAACAGTCGATGTACGCAGCACTTTGGCAGATGATCCTCGACAACGCCGAAGTGATCGAATATCCCGGCGTGGAAGTCAACCGCGTCTATGCGCTGAACCGCGATTACTATGAAAAGACTGCTGAAAGCTATCAGCTCGACTACGAAACATTCCTTACGAACTATGCACGTACTACGGAAGAAGAAATGATCGAAGCCAGCAAAGTCTACGTCAAGGAAGACCTCGTCATGAATGCTCTCCTGAAAGAGCTCAATATCTCCTACACGGAAGAAGAGTATCAGCAGGAAGTTGAAAAAATCGCCGAATCGCTCGGCACGACGGCTGATATGCTCAAGCAGTATTACGGAGATGAATCTCTCGACGCTACTGTGAAGTGGCAGAAAGTCGTCGAAAGCATCCTGCTCGAATCCAATATCGTTCCCGCCGAATAAAAACAAGCGACCGGCAGGCTGAAAGGTCTGTCGGTCTTTTTCTGTCGCGGTGTTATGCTAACTTGACTTAAGCAGACCGATATGGTATACTGATTTTGCTTGAATAATCTGACGGAAATACAGAGGAGTTCATCATGCTTTCAAAGAACTGTAAGCTTTCACATAAAACCATCCTGGTAACGGGCGCAGCCGGATTCATCGGCGCTGCTCTGGTCAGCGAACTGATGCGTACGATCCCGCTCGTACATATCGTGGGAATTGATAAGTTGGGGGATTGCTGCGACGCCGCCCTGAAGGAACACCGGCTGCACGAAATCGACCGCCTCGTCGAATGGAATGAAGCATCCCGCTGGACGTTTGTGAACGGCAGTCTTACCAATATGGAACTGCTCGAGCACCTGTTCACAGAATACAAGTTCGACATAGTCGTTAATCTTGCCGCCCAGACCGGCCTTGCTGCGTCCGATAACCGTCCCGATGCCTGCATAGAATCGAATATCGTTGGATTCGCCAATATACTGGAAGCCTGCAGACGTCACCCGGTCGAGCATCTGCTCTACGCTTCATCAGCCTCGATCTATGATGCAGACGCTGATATCCCTTATTCAACGGATTCCGCGACGGATCATCCCGTTTCGCTTTACGCCGCAACCAAAAAATCGAACGAATTGCTTGCATACGCATACAGCAAACTATATAATATTCCGTCCACGGGGCTTCGCTTCTTCACCGTCTACGGACCGGCCGGACGACCCGATATGGCTTATTACAGCTTTACCGAAAAACTCCTGAAAGACGAAAAGATCCGCGTCTTCAACTATGGGAACTGTAAGCGGGATTTCGTCTATGTGGACGACGCAGTAAACGGCTTCATCCGCATCATGCAGCGCGCACCCGAAAAAACGGACGGGGAAGACGGACTTCCGATTCCGCCGCACCGTCTCTATAATATCGGCGGCGGTCACGCGGAAAGCCTGAACGATTTCATCAGCATTCTCGGTGAAGAACTGATTCGCGCGGGCGTTCTGCCGGATAACTTTGACGTGGAAGCGCATAAGGAACCTGTTCCGATGCAGCCCGGCGATATTGCCGTCACATACGCCGATACGACTGCCTTGGAAGCCGATATAGGTTATAAACCGTCCACGTCACTGCGTGAGGGGCTTGCCAGATTCGCCAAATGGTACAAGTCGTATCACAGTGAGTCATGATCACAGATACGCTCAAATCGGCTCTGTGCGCGTCAGAAACGCCGTCCCGTTATTTTGCGGAACTGCGCGATCATGACGCTCTTTTGCCGGAGTATCGGGAACTCTTTGATCTTATCGGCGTTCCGCAGGATCCGATCCGGCATCCGGAAGGGGGCGTTTGGACACACACCATGCAGGTGATCGACCGTGCCGCCGGGCTTCGTGCAAAAGCGTCCGATCCGCTTTCGTTTATGCTGCTTGCGCTTACACACGATTTCGGAAAAGCCGTCACAACGGAGTTTTCGAACGGCCGGTATCATTCTTACGGTCACGAAGCAGCAGGTGTGCCGCTTGCCGAACATTTTCTCGAACGAATCGGCGCGGAGGAATCAGTGAAGAGATATGTTCTCACCATGATCCCTCTCCACATGAAGCCGGGTATGATCGCCGAAGCGCATTCTTCCGTAAAATCCACGAACCATATGTTTGACGAAGCGGCTGATCCGGGAGATTTGATCCTTATGGCGATGTCAGATAAACCTCGTACCGCGGATTTTCTGCATTTTCTCGAGGAGCGCCTGAAGCTATTCCGTGAAATCATGGCGCGCCCGTTCGTTACAAGGGAAGATCTGATTGAAGCCGGTATTCCCGAGGCCGATTTGCCGCTCGCTCTCGATTATGCCCACAAACTGCGTCTTGCCGGGCTCGGAAAAGATTCAAGTCTCAGGCAAACCGCTGCCTTTGCCGCCAAACGACATTGACCTGACTGAAAAGGAGACGAATTCATGCTCCAGGCGAATTATGAAGCGTATTACGAGCGCTTTCTCGCTTTATCCGAAGCATATATCGAGCGAACCTGCCGCCTGACCGGTTCACGCGAGCGGGCGGAACGTGGGGAACTCGATCCTCATTTCATCAACGATTACCGTTATTTTGCGCTGACCAAGAACACCAAACTCCTTCGTTCCGTTCTGACGCTGCTGCGTATCGGTCATGACGAAGACGCCATCGTGCTTGCGCGAACCATGTTTGAGTGTTACATAGCGAGCCGATACGTGGACGACCAGTTCGATCTGTCGGTCATCCGCGATATGATCCTCATTCCGTCGGAGATCGCCGAACGGAACGCCATCGCCATGGGGGATCACATTTACCGACGGAATTCCAAAGAAGAGGTCGAATATCAGGAGCGCAATCCGGCGCTGATGGATCTCGGGCGAGACCGCAAGTATTTCTACGATCTCTATTTTCTCTTCTGTATTTTTGCGCACAGCAATTATTCGCAGGTCTCATCGTATCTCGACGATAACAGACATTTTGTCCTCTACACGGGAAAGAATGCGGAAATCGCCGCCGTCATCCCGCTGTTCCTCTTTTATAAATGCTTTGAAAGCACCGTCATGCTTGAGCAGGCGGCATCGGACGATGAGTCGGAAGAAGCCGCACTCTGCGCGTTCATGGTCGATGCCACAAACTTTCTCTATCGGGAATTGTCTGAACTTTCCGCATCATGGACAAGTGAATACGGTGAGCACGCCGACAAGCATATGCGCAGGCTGTTCATCAATATGCGCAATACGCTTAAGGAACAGCTCGGCCGCGTTGATAAGAGCTTTCTGAGCGATTCCAATACCAAGTAAATTCGATATTTCCACATCCGCTGCGCCAAACATACAGCGGGTGTTTTTAAGACAAACGGAGGTACTTATGGAGTATTTAGGCAAACTTCTTCTGACAGACGGAAGTGTTCAGGCTGTAACAGCCAAAACGGCTGTCACAAACGGCGTCACGGCTGTCTATGCCGATTGGACAACGGATGGAGCAAAAACGCTCGATGCAGACCGCGGCGCACTCATTCAGATCCCGCTGCCGGATGAGATTCATTATATGGCTAATCATCGTCATACCGAATTCTGGTGCAAACCGTCATTCGGGACAGATCCTGCCGCTGTACCCGAAGAAACGCAGATGTTTCTGTATCAGAAGCCGGACGGCGTCCGGGGTATCATCGTGCCGGTTGTGTCGGAAAATTATAAATGCGTACTCGAAGGTACGGCTGACGGACTGACGGCCGTGCTGTTCTCGTGGTGCCGCGATCTCACAGAATGCCGCGGATTGGCTTTCGTCACGGCAGAAGGGAATGATCCCTATGAACTGGTCGCACGGTGCGTCAGAGAAGCGCTCCGTATCCTCAACAACGGCTGCGTGCTGCGTGAAAAGCGCCGCTATCCCGATGTGTTTGAATACCTCGGCTGGTGCTCGTGGGATGCTTTGCAGATCCGTGTATCCGAAGACGGCCTCGCCGAAAAATGCGAGGAATTCAAAGCAAAGAACATCCCCGTGAAGTGGGCGATCATCGACGATATGTGGGCGGAGATCGCGCAGTTCAACGGAGCCGTCTACCATACGCGGAACGAAATGTTCAACCTGATGCACGATTCAAGCATGTACGACTTTGAAGCTTCCTACACACGTTTCCCGCAGGGACTCGCTCACGCCATCGACCGCATCCACGGATACGGCATCAAGGTCGGCATGTGGCATCCGACGACGGGGTACTGGTTTGGACTTGATCCGAACGGCGTCGCGTATCAGAAGCTCGCACCGTACACCTACGTTGCCCCGGAAGGCGAGATCATCGCCGACTGGCACGAGGACAAAGCCTTCAACTACTTCAATACGATGCACCGTTTCTTCCGTTCCTGCGGCGCGGATTTTCTCAAAGTAGACAATCAGAGCATGACGAACCGCTTCTACCGTTACGTCGGTACGGTCGGCAAAGTCACGCACGACTGGCACCGCGGTCTGGAAGCCTCCGTCGGTCTCAATTTCGATAATACCATGATCAACTGCATGGGCATGGCCTCCGAGGATATGTGGAACCGGCCGTTCAGCAGTATTTCCCGGTGCAGCGACGACTTCCAGCCGGAGGATCGCCCGTGGTTCACCAAGCACATTCTCCAGTGCACCTATAATTCGATCCTGCAGGGACAGTTCTATTGGAACGACTACGATATGTGGTGGACGGACGATACGCAGGCAGAGAAGAACAGCCTTCTGCGTGCTGTCTCCGGCGGCCCGATCTACGTCAGCGACGAAATCGGCAGAAGCCGTCCGGAAATTCTGAAGCCGCTCGCTTTCTCGGACGGACGGATCCTCCGCTGTGACCGCAGCGGTATGCCGACGGCGGACTGCCTCACGGTGGATCCCGAAACTTCCGGCAAGCCGCTCAAAATCCAGAACATCACGACGCACGAGGGCGGCTCTGCGGGCGTTGTGGCGGCCTTTAACATCACAAAGGATCAGAATCCCGCCGCCGGTACGGTTTCGCCTAAAGACGTGCCTGGACTCGCAGGCGAGCAGTTTGCCGTCTACGAATACTTCACGGGAGATTGCCGCGTGATCGGTCGTGACGATGAGATCCCGTTCACGCTCCGTGACATCGACGATTATCGCCTCTTTATCCTCGTTCCGATCGTCAACGGTTTCGCCGCCATCGGTCTGATCGACAAAATGATCGCCCCGGCCGCCATTACCGCCGAAATCGGAGAATCGGTACGGCTCTACGAAGGCGGACGTTATGCGTATGTCAAGGACGGGGAACTCCACATTGAAGTGAGAGACTGACATGATTTTTCTGAAATCCTTTACGCTGCCGACGCTCCGTGAGGAAGAGGATCACGCACGGCGTTTCTGGCCGAACGGGAACGATCATCCCGCCGCCTATCCGTATGGGATTTTCCCGTATAAGCAACTCCGGCGGATCGAGTGTGCCGAGGTGACGATCCTGTGCGGCGGAAACGGAAGCGGCAAAACGACGCTGCTCAATCTGATCGCCGAAAAACTCGGGCTGCCGCGAATCACGCCGTTCAACCGCAGTCCGTATTTCGATGAGTACGTCCGGCTGATGTGCGAAGCCGAATCTTCTCATACGCACGGGCTCGCGCCGGGCAGTGCCATATACACAAGCGACGACGTGTTCTACGGACTGATCGACCGTCGTGTTGCAAACGAAGAAACGGATAAGCGCAGGGAAGCGGCACAGGCGGCGTATTATGCGGAGCGTCAGAAAGATTACGCAGGCGATCAGGCATATCGCTCACTTGACGATTACGATGCACTCGTCAGACGGGTCGAAGTGCGGCACAAAACAGTCTCGCGTTACGTGAGTGCCCACGCAGGTGAGCTTGCCACCCCGGATTCTAACGGGCAGTACGCCCTGCGATTCTTTGAAGATCATTTCAGCGACGGTGCGCTGATCCTGCTCGATGAGCCGGAAAACAGTCTTTCACCGAAATATCAGCTCCGGCTGGTGAAACTGATCGAGGATTACGCCCGCTTCTACGACTGTCAGTTTATTCTGTCAACACACAGC
>JAZUKT010000378.1:0-21762 GCA_045643445.1 Eubacteriales bacterium | reverse complement strand
GGCCTTTGAAGATTTTATCGAAGCCAAGCGGAAGCAGAAGCATACGCTGAAGTTGATTTCATACTATGATGATAACACGCTCTGTACACGCATCTGCGCGGATTTCACAGACAATCTGCTCGCCATAAAGAACGAAGATGTTTCGAATCTGCACCGCGCTTTCGGCGTGAATGAAGCCCCAACTTGGGATGACTTTATGGCATTTCTGGAAGATCGCTGCATTCCGCGGCAACGTGACGGTCTGCGGTATTATTTGGATCAACTTGGACTGGATGAGTACGATCCGCTTGCGATTGTTTTACGTACCGAAGGCAGAATGGCGGAAGATCACGGGTGGCTGAAAGTGGAGGATTTATCATGACTGTGCATTTCGTAACTAACGACAAAATCGCGGAAACTTCATCCAAAGGGAATCAGGAGAAGTGGTTTGACGCTGATACAAACCGCTGGTATAAGCTCGACCAGTTCGGTTATGAAGCACTCAGTGAAACCGTCGTTTCCGCTCTGTTGGAAGGCAGCAACATTGAGAAGGATTTCCCGTTCCACTTCGTTCGGTACAGAATGGAAAAACTGCACGTGCATGATCGGGAGCGGAACGGCTGCTCCAGCGAAAACTTTCTGAATCCCGGTCAGGAGGTCGTCACACTCAGCCGCCTTTTCAATCAGGAGTATCACACCTCACTTTCCCAAATTCTCGGAAAACTTCCCAGCGACAAACAGCGGATTTCGTGGCTTGCTGAGAAAACCGTAGAGCTGACCGGTCTCACTTTATTCCCGCAGTACCTTACGCTTCTCTTTGAGGTCGATGCGCTGTTCCTGAACGAAGACCGACATCTGAATAATATTGCTGTCTTGCTGGAGAACGGCAGATACGATTATTGCTCTGTTTTTGATAACGGCGCAGCACTGCTCTCCAATACGCAAATATATCAAATGGAGATTGACCCGCGAGCGCTCATCAAAACGGTCCGGGCCCGTCCGTTCAATACGACATTCAATCGGCAGATCATCGCGGCTCGAAATCAATTCGGCGCTCAGCTCCAAATGCCGAAGTATGGCCGTTCTGAGATCAACGATGTGCTGGAACCTCTTCTGCCATACTATGCTTCGCGGGATCGCAGCATTATTGCAGACCGGGTATATACCTGCATTTTCGAAAGGCAAAAGGTGTAAAACACATCCCAGCAAGCACTGCATTTAAGTTTCCGATATTAACAATTCAGAAATGCAAGGTTCAATTTCCGTCAGTTTGAAAAGACCCACCCATGGAAAATGTATATCCTTCCATGGCAGGAGTATCTCTCTGAAAAGAATATTTTTCATATTGCATTTTTTGTGAAAATGTGTTATAATATTAGGGAAATCATGGGGGCAGAACTGCGTCAAAAATCCCAAGTGTTTCCAGAAAAAACGCATCTCTTTTTTGGGGACAAAATTGGGGACAGAAGCAAAATGCCATGAACACCGTCCAGCCGAGAAACGTTGTCAAATCACGGCAAAACACGAAATTGCCATATATTACCAGGACAAACAAGGGGACACAAAGCACCATTTAAATCCCTCATAACCCGGAGGTCATGTGGTTCAAATCCCTTCCCCGCAATCAAAGTAGGACTCCAATATCAACAAGGTATTGGAGTCCATTTTCTATGTTTTTGAAGCCAAAAAACCGATTTTTGACGGTTTTTCAGGCTTTTTTCTCTTTTCAAAGGCAATAATAGCCTTTTTCGCGCCGCCAGCACCGTCGGAGAATGAAAAAACACATTTTTCATAAATAAGATTTAATGTTTGAACGCCCATCAAAACAAAAATCCCGAGCCGATTGTTCTTCGACTCGGGATTCTTTTAGTGCTTTTTTACAACTTATTATTTCAAAATACTTATACGATTTGATAGTTTGAATCGATGGTATTTCTCCAAAAACAGAACTGTCTATATATGTTTTCCTGTTCCTCAATGTCTGCTTTGTCTTGTGCAACTTGGCTTTCAAGGATACGGTAAGACGGAGCAAACTGATCAATGTATTGTTCATCAGAATCGAGCATCTTCATAACCTCATAGAATGTTGCATTGATTGCTTCCTTGATATCCTCTTTGTTTTTTTCAAACTTCTTATTTCGTTCCTGTGCAGAAATATTTTCCACAATGTTGCTGACTACATCAATAGCTGCGCCAACAACCGGAAGTGCCTTTGTGGCAAAGGTAGCCATCTTTGTAACTTGCCACGGTTTGAACTTAATAACGATACCAAGTTTTCCAAGTAAATCTCTGCCAGCAAATATTGCATTCTTGAATGTTCCTATTCCGATTTTACCTGCCGCCTTCAACCCGTTTGACGCTCCCATAGCTCCTTTTGATAATAGATTTTTCACCGAGTCATTTTGCTTATCATATTCAGCTTGGAATTTTTCGCCGAGTTCCATTGCCCATCCAGAAAACTTTTCTGCATATTCAATAAAGATGTCATTGATTTCTTCGTTTAAGACATAGCCCTCTTTATCCGGGAGCAATCCTATTTCGTCTTCAAGAACCTCTTTGAAA
Organism: Eubacteriales bacterium; assembly: GCA_045643445.1. Taxonomy (GTDB): domain Bacteria; phylum Bacillota; class Clostridia; order Oscillospirales; family CAG-272; genus UMGS1696. Next base: position 19,221 of record JAZUKT010000378.1, on the reverse strand, counting down.
TTGTCAATCGTTGACGATCTAATAGAATTTATTTTCTTTTTATTGAGAGCTTTTATCGCATCCTTCATATCTTTTTTGCTTCGGATGATTCTCTTATATAATGCATCTAAATCCTTTTTATTTCGCTTTAAGCTCTCTTTTTTCTCGGGAATGATTATTTCTTCAATTTGCCTCTCTTGTTCAATAATAATTTCAAGCATTTTTGATATCTCATCATTAAGGATATCGCACCCAGTTTTGGTAATTAAATCTTCCCTTGAACTTTGAAGAATTGCATTTGTCATTTTTTCAAGAGCGCTTAGTCTTGATCGGCGAAGATATTCGTCATAATGATTATTCCATACTTCAATTCCTTGTCCATTCGGCGCAGCGCTTATGCAAGCTACCTTCACCTTTTCTGCTTCTAACCGACTTATACCGCACTCAATTAATTTCCCTCTAAGGTTATCTGTTTTTATTTTTGCTTGGAGATTATATTCATCTTCATCTGTCAGATCCGCCACATCGTCCATTCTGTTTATTACAAAGACGGTTGAGGACAATTTGTTTAGATCGTTCAATATCCACCTAATGCATTCTTTATGACTATCCTTAATCGGGTTCTTGGCTGCCACAACATACAGGATGAGGTTAGCCTCGCTAATGTATTTCTTAGTAATATCGGACAACGCGATTTTTTCGCCATTTTCGTCTGCGCCAATTTTATCCCCAAACAAACCAGGCGTATCAACTATTTGACAACCTTCCGGAATTGAAGACGGTGTATAGCATAAAATCTCATCGGATGATTCGTCAGAATCAATCTTCATGTTGTTCAAACGTTCATTAATCCATCCAGCCGCAACGCTTGTCTTTCCGTCAGAAAAAGCACCTACTAATACAACAGATATTCTATCGCTCTGAACTATTTTTATTGCACTATTTATTTTTGACATTGGCTCAGAAATATCAAAGCCCATTTTTTCAAGCTCTGTAATTTTAGCCTTTGTACGCTCCATTTTTTGTAACAATACACTTTTCTTATCAAGATAATCACTAAAATTATACATAGAGTACCTCCATCATGAAACTTTTCGGCAATTAACTTCCAATTCAAGCGTTACAAAAGATAACATCCTTGTGATTTTATCTAAGGATTCCTTTTGTACATCCGCATGGTTTCGTATTTCATCAAAGCTTGCATCTATTTTTGCCTCAAAATCAAGCCGTTTCATTTCTGATTTGATTCGTTCTGACACTTCATCGATTTGCTCATCGATTGCGCGTTCTATATTGCTTTTGGCTTTGTTGATTCGTTTTTCTTCGGATGCAAAGAAGCTCCAAATACTACTTAAAATTCCCGCAATTACACCAACTATTGCACCAATAACAGTTCCTATTCCGGGAGCAATTAGTGATCCAATTCCGGCACCACTAAAAGCTAAACTTCCAACTCGAAAAGCATCATTTCCAAATGATTTCAAAGTGTACTTAAAAGCATCTCCAATGGCACCATCTAAAGATAAAGTACTTGAAGATAATGAAATTTCAAACTTTGTATGCTCTCTTTCAAAATCCTTTACCAACCGTTCTTTGGCATCTTTAATTGCGTCTTCATAATCTTCTTGAGCTTGGGCTATTTTATCATTAAGACGCCTTTGAATACTCTTGATGATTTCTTCTTTATTTCGATCAAAGTAACTTTGTATGTCTGAACTTTTGGTTTTCCCTTTGTCTGTTTCAACCATTTGAAACAGTTCGGATTTTACATCGGCAAACGCATCCGAAGCCGCATTGTATCCGATATGGCGCATAGTTTGTATAAAATCTTCTTTTGCGTTATAACAATTTGAAATAAACTCATCATAGATAGTTTTGAACCCTTTAATCTTTTTTGTTTCTATACGGGTGAGTTCATCAATTTTTGAATGCATTTTTTCAAGTCGACTTCTCAATTTTTTTATATTTTCATTGTAAATATACCTATCGAGGTTATCAACTTTATCGATTATTATGTCTTTTATAAGTGCGATGCGGCCATCACGAACAAGGCAGGAGCTATCAAAAGAATACTCTTTTAAGTATTTTTGTTGATCAGAACGCAAATTCTTTTCTTTTTCATCAAATATGGTGGTACTACCGTCCTTATTTAATGCTAATCCACAAAACGATAGCAACCCGTTCAAAGAAACACAGCCCTTATAGTTGTGACCTAAAAATGAACTCAGTTCCTCCTCGGTTTGGGCAGCTATTTCGTCTTGCTTAAGATATGCCAATGACAGTTCTTCCGTAAATGTTTTATCGATTCCGGGTATCCGTTCCTTCTTTGCTTTACAATGAACATTAAAAATCGCATAAACAGAAGTGCCATCCCGCATATACTTTTTTATTTTTTCCAATGTTGCTTTTTCTATTTTTTTCCCAGATCCATTGACATAGAAAATAGCGTGAGCTTTATCCAATGAGTTATGAATAATTTCTTCAAACTTGCTTTCATCGCCCTCAATCCCCGGGATATCGATAAGAGCAAATTGGTTGCCTCCTGCCGTCAAATCATAAATAGTGCTTCCTTGCGTATAATCAGACCGACCGGTTCCGATGATTTTTCCATCCACGCAGCCTTTGTTCATTTCCATTTCCCTCAAGGTATCAAACGATGAAATCAAAATGGATTCCTTTTCTATAAGATCAGCAAACTGTTCTTTTGTCATATGCCTTTTTTCTCCTTATAATAGGCCAAAAAAGGAAATAGCATATCCAACAACTAAACCAAGCAAAACAAGTCCGATTCCTCTCAAAAATATAATTAAAGAATTCGTTTCTTTATGCTCGCATAGACTATTGTTTATTTCTTTCAACTTTTGAAGCAGAGCCTGAAAATCATCGCAATGAGAAGACAACATTGTTGTGTATTCTTCTTCTTGCTTTGCACGTTCTATTTTTCGTTGTTCCTCGTCAAAAATAATGCGCAATGACTCAATTATTGTTGACTTTCCTGCATTTGTTTCGCCAAAAAAAGCCACGCAAAACTTATCCCATTCACTTGAAGCTTCCAGTTTTTCTATTTCCGCCTTAAACTCCGTGTTGATTTCGTCTAACGTAGAAATAATAGTAGTTAATTCATGGTTTTCTTCTTCTCCGTTTATCTGAACGGATTGTGCTTTATTCAAGGCATCATCAAGCATACTTCCCACAGAAGTGTACTTGCTTTTTATTTCGTCTTTCGTCATTTTATAGCCCGCTTTCTATGTTGCTAAAGTTCTCATAACATATCACGGATAATTTGTGCCGATATATTTTTTCCTTCACGATGATCACTTGAGGTTTTTGAAATAGTTGTGTGATATCGTGGGTCGCCGTAATATGTCAGACGATAATGTTTACCTTCTTCTGTAATAATAAAGCCAATTTCCTCTATGTATCTGCGCAGAGTTCCATTCATTGTTGTGTAACCTTTGAATTTATTCTTCAATTCTTCAGCCACTTTATCAAGAGTTCCCTCATATTCATTTACTTTGAGAATGTCCCGAATAACATCAGCGCGTCGGGTCTTTGCGTTTTCTCCACCAATGCGGTCGAGCTCAGCTGACAGAACAGACAAAACCAACTCTTTTATTTCGCCCGGGAAGAAATCGTCCTCATTGCCGGCAATAACAATCGGCTCAGAGTCCAGACTATTTATTTTGGCTCTTAATCCGGCATTTTCTGCAAACAACCGTTCATTGTCATGAGTCAAGGACTCAATCTGACGCTTGAATCCAGCTATCTCCTCATCGGTCATTTCTACAAGAAAGTCCGATTCGTTCTTTTCTTGAACAGCTTTTTCCTTTTCTTGAACAGCTTCTTCACGAGCAATTTCCGCAAGTTCCTGAGCAACTTCAGCATTTTTCTTTGCCCGTTCAGCCTCTATTAGTTCGGAGCCTCGGCTGTTCCACCTATCACGGAACAGAGCGTTATTGACTCCCATCCAAGTCAAAAGCGGATCAATATTCTGTATATTGGAATATTGCAATATCGAACGAAAAATCTTGTCCGACAGAAATTCATCAAACCCAAATAATGACCTTGAAAAAAACCTCTGATGCGGTGTTGCTCCACTTGGATAATAGATTCCAACCGCACCAAAATACTCGTTTTTATCATCGCATGCTGCTCGAATCTTTGAGTTTGACCATGAATCATCCTGAAGTAGGACATGAGCGATGCCCTTAAGACGAGAGGCAAGCCTCAAAACATTGATTGGTTCTGAACCGTCTCGATTTTTTGATACATAAACAACGGGATACTCAAAGCGATCTGTTCCATTGATTATTCCTGAAAGCAAATCGATGTTTTCCTCCGTGATGGATATTGGCGTCATGAGCATCGGCAACTTGCCATCGTCCTTTATGAAACCCCTTTCTATAAGAAGAGTAATAAAATACGGTGTGGAAAATTGAAGGTCTGCCATCGGTGCATCGGCACGGAAACTGCGGTCAAGTTGGACAGCCATTTCCATACGATCAAAGTTCATAACATAGTCAGTATCCCAGATAGCACCATCTTTTTCAACTTTTTCATATCTCACAGCAATAGTGTTACCATTCCGATACTCCTGGATTTCAAGCCACATTTCGGCATTTCCGTATCTGACATTGTGGCTTCCATCCCACTCAATTCCGGGGATGGCATTCTCCGGGTGCGGAGTATTTTGGTTCCATTCAAGAACAAGTTTGATGAATCCATCTTTTGTGAGTGTATCGTTTATATCCAAAACGGTTGAGAATAATAGCATATAAACCTCCTCTTATGTTTCGGCAATGCCTTTCACTAACTCTTTAAATTGTTTCAGCCATTAATCATCTACATTATCCGCCACGCCTCTTCACATAGGTGAGTTCGATGTCGTAGCCCAAGGCTTCCATCATCTGCACATATGTCTTATTAACCACATTCTCGGGTTTCTTGATAATACGACTAACATAGGACTTTGAAGTACCAACAGCCTCTGCCAGTTTGGCTTGTGTGGTTTCCTCTTCAATGCACTTAATCTTGATGTCAATTTCAATATTATTTGTAATCATCGTTTGCTCCTTTAGAGACAAGTCAACAAGTTTCAATATCCGTGAAACTAATTGTATCATAGAAATATGAATAATTCAAGAAAAAAGAAATATCCTATCAGAAAAGATAGAAAAATGTCATATAAGAAAAGATGAAATTCCAACCTAATTACAATAGTAATGTCTATTTCAATACTTATTTTGAATTTTTTATAGGGGCAGACGGACAGTCAGGAAGAAAAGCAATTTTGAAAACAAAATTCGACTGTTGCGCAGTTCGGAGTTCAAAGATAATATCAAGAATCCCATCCTTGAGAATTTTAATATTGAGGATAAAGAAAATAAGGGAAATGTGGATAAATGCAGAGAAATTGTTGATAATGAAAACATCTTTTTCACTGTTGCTGACGATCCGATACAGGAACTAAAGCGGCGAATGATTTCGCTCGGATTGAACACCATCTATACGATTACAGATGAACTTTGTCAAAAAATTTTGGAGAAAATTAATCGGCTTAAAGATCATCCCAGACTTCATGAAAGTCATTTCTTGGAGCGCTTGCGCTATTTATTCGTTAGGCATTGTGACGGCAGCATCGTTGATGAAGAATTCGCTCGCTTAAAAAATGATAAAGCAATTGCATACTATAAAATGTTCTTTGAAAACAGGAAGCAATCACTCAAAGAGAACATTGCTAGGGAAGTTTACTATTTCCAAAAACGAGTTGCTGAAGGCGACAGCTTAATGTACATAGGAGAAAGCTATGGTGAACAAGCTTATGCGACAACCGGACGCGAAGCATATCGTAATGTCTATATAGATTTAAGCAGAAAAACTAGTCGTCAGCTGGCAAACATTGCAATAGTGAAGCAGAAAATGGAAGAAGATTTCGTAAGCTTCAAGTTGCGCATGTTCTTTCAGCTAATGCTGGATTATTCTATTTTGAGTGATGATGAGTACTATGAAATACTTTACGGCACAACAGATAGAAAGAAAATATATCTAGTGAAGACAGGATTGACAATCAACTTGATAAATCGACTAGAGAAAGACGATCAACTGAAGAACATTACATTTGACTGTAATGGAAATCTTGCAGCGAATGATTTGTTTGACACATACATGAAATCGGCTGATGATTTTTATAGATTTGAACTGAGTCGCTTTTTATGATTTCATCGCCCCTATGCGTTAATAGTGTCAATAAGCATTTCTGAAAAAGGGAAAATTATTTTCTGGAATAGAAACAGAGCGGTCTTGGATTACCAAGGCCGCTCTAATACTAAACCACGTGCGTTCGCTGTCATAAAAATGTAGTGTTTGTGCGGGTTTTGACTTAAGTCCGTCACTCATCCCCGGACCATATCGAGTGGATGTAACGGATTTCAGTTGCATCCACTTTTGTTTATGGAGTGATTCTATGTATAAATTGGAATTATCGTTGGATGTGTACCAACGGTTAGAAAAGTGCCTTTCTGAAATTCATCCCGAAATAAATCTGATATTAGTGTCTTGCGATTACGCATTGGCTTCGCTTGGCTTTGTAGCTCAACCTCCTTGCACCATACAGGTTGATATGACAGAGCAAGAATGTGAAGCTCTATTGGACGAGTTAATGCAATATGAAACAGATGCGTATAATCAACCGGATACTCAAATGCTGGAAAAGACGCCTGAATATCAGACATATGTCAAATACGGATGGATGTGGGATATCTTTTATTCCGCAGAATACGTTGAACCATAATACTGTCCTATGTACGGAGTAGGCATTACGCCTGCTCTGTTTTTCATCTTCGAGGTTTCCATCGTCATCACCATACTTCTTTGGGAACAGTTCTTTCAGATTTTCCGACGACTTTACCGTCGAACACGAGAACAGCAGAAGCGCCGGCAGCAGGTGTAACGGATTTCAGTTGCGGCCACTTCTTTATTTCTCTATTACGATGTCTCTTTCGTTCCCGGAAACACTCCCTTCATTCCAAGACTCTATTGCATCGATTGCAAGGCATTCGGAACAAGTTGACCTTTTGCATTTTTCGCACTGAACGAAATAGTCAGAAATGGAATCACGCACTAATTCTCCGGTCCCTCCACATTCACATTTCCGCGTAATGAGTCTTTCGCACCCGTAAACATGATGGTAGTCATATCCGTCATGTAGTCCTTCAATATCATCATGATCATGCGGTACAATTTTCAGTGTGAAACCATCGAAATGTGCAAGGCATCTTCCGCTTTCTTTTGATATGTCAAGTAAACGCTGCCCAACAAACAGGGTGTGCTCATATTCTATCCATGGATTCACTTCTTCCTTGCTTATCGGTACTTCATCATCATAATGAATGAAGGTATCAACCCCTTCATCCTCTCCTGCGTAATCCTTTATACCACATCTTTTTTCATCCAGCTTTACGCCGTCAAAGCCAAGAGAAATATAATAATGCTCTGTTTCAAGCACAAATCTATATCCTTTGGTTAGATGGAGCGATACACTATTGTCGTGATAACAATCAAGGAAAGCATTTGTTCTGATGGTTTTGCTGCTGCACGCATAGACGTTGATAATAGGTTCATTACAGAACATTCAATCACCTCTTCTTTTCCTCAATATACCATAACATAAGTTCCAAAAACAGTACCGAATTGTAAATTATCGCACGGAGCAGGCTTATCCTTGCTCCGTTTTTTATCTTCAAAATCATTATCTTCATCACCGTACCCCTCCGTATGCAGTTTCCGCTGTCACACACACGATGCGGAAGACGCGGCGCGATGCCGAAAATGAGAAAAAGACGATTCTACGGTTTCCCGCGAATCGTCTTTTTCTATGCCTTATCGTTTTTACTCCATGTCCGGCTCGAAGTAGCCCATGGTCAGGAGGCTTTTGAGCGCCCGCTCCAGATAATCTTCCGAAGGCAGCGGCCACGTGAAGCCAAGCCGGTACAGAACGTTCGCCGTGAACGTGTTGTCGGTCTCAACGCCGTGAAGATCCGGGCGGTCGTTCGTCATCAGACCCTGAAGACGGGCGTTGATCCGCGGGTCTCCGAGCATCCGGTGGTAATCCGCATAGTATTCTTCGTCCGGCACCGGTGTGATCTTGATCCCGCAGTGATTGGCCGCCTCGATCAGCTGCCATTCGTCAAAGATAAAGCGGCTGGCGGCATTGAAGGCGGTAAACATATCGTTCGTCCCGGCGAGAAGCACCACGGCCCGGGCGGTAGAGTCGATCGGCGAGAAACTCATCCGGTCCGTTGCGTGGCTGACCGGTGATTTTCCCACGGTCGCAAAGCCGCGTATGGCGTTTAAGAACGCGTTCGTGTTGAAATTGATCTGGAACTCACCGTCGATGTACCGTCCCATCAGATTTCCGACACGGATGATCTTTCCGTGCATACCGTTTTTGATCGCTTCCAGCATTTTCAGTTCCGCGTGATATTTGGAGATCCCGTACTTGTTGCCCATGTCGTCGATCACGAAGAGCGTGTTCTCGTGCGCCTTGATGCCGAGCTTCCATGTCTCCTCCGTATGGACGCCGGGAATGGAGATCGTGGAAACCTGGATCATTTTCACGTTTCTCGCCTGCGCGATCCTGATCAGGTTTTCGGCGCCGTGTACGTTGACGCGTTCCAGAATATCGTCTGCCGCGTAATGCTTGACACAGGCGGCGCAGTTGATGATCGTATCAAAGCGGAAGTCTTTCAGCGCTTCCGCGAGACCGTCGTCCGTGACGTCCGCCTCCGCGATCCGGATCCGTTTGCCGATCAGCTCCTCATACTCATTGTCAAAGTAGTAGAACAGCATGCTTTTCAGGCGCTTTTCTGCCGAAAGGTACTTGCCGCGTCTGATCAGGCACACGATATTCCCTTCGTTTCTGTCGATCAGTTCACGGAGTATGTGCATACCGAGGAAACCGAGCGCGCCCGTCAGCAGAACGTCGCCCAAAGGCTCTCTCTTCACCTGACCGGCGTATTCCATCGTGTTGTATTTCAGCTGCTCCGGATAATCCGACTTGACGACCGGTTCGTCCGCCGCCGTCTGTTCCGCGGAAGCGCTCTGGTCGGAGCCGGAAATGAGACCGGCCAGAAGTTCCGGCGTCGGGTTCTCAAATACGTCCTGATACTGGACCTTATATCCCTTGGACATCAGCGTCATTACGATCTTTGACGCTGTGAGCGAGGTGCCGCCCATTTCAAAGAAATCGTCGTCCGGATAATATTCGTCGGCCTTCAGTACGTCGCGGAAAAGGTTGCAGAGTTCTTTTTCGAGCTCCTTCTTCGGAGACGCTTTTCTGCTGCGTTTTTTCTTGACGGCGGTGATTTCCGGCAGCGCTTTCTTGTCGATCTTGCCGCTTGGGTTGAGCGGCATTTTTTCGAGCTGCATGATGGCGGCGGGAACCATGTAATACGGCAGTTTTGCTTTGAGATGCGCGGTAAGCGCTTCGACGTCCACGGCGTGATCGGCGGTGAAGAACGCTGCGAGATAATCTTCCGATCCGTTGTTTCTGACCACCGTCTTACTCTGGCGGATGTCGTCGAACGCGCAGATCTGCTTCTCTATTTCATCGAGCTCGACACGGAAACCGCGCAGCTTGACCTGATTGTCGATCCGGCCGAAGAATTCGATCTCTCCGTCCTTGTTGACTCTCGCCATATCTCCGCTGTGGTACGCGCGCAGACCGTTCAGCTCAAAGAAGGAGGCGCTCGTTTTGTCGGGAAGATTCACGTATCCTCTTCCCACGCCTTCTCCGCAGATGATGAGTTCTCCATAAGCGTACTCGGGCTGGATATGTCCGTATTGATCCATCACGTAGTATTGGTAGTTGCTGCCCGGACCGCCGATGGTGATATTATTTCCGTCCGTCAGGATCTTTGAGGAACTGTATACGGTCGTTTCCGTGGGACCGTATGCGTTCAATATCACAAGATCGTTGGAAATCGCCTTTAATTTGTCAAAAAGTCCCGCAGGGAAGGCCTCAGCGCCCATCATAAGCGCCCGCCAATTCTTCACGACCGACTGAAATTCGGGAATATCCAGCATATTGGTCATGAACGACGGCGTACACGCCATGATCTGGACGTTGTTCGCAAGCAGCAAATCAATGAATTTCGGAGGATTGTGGATCTCATCCTCCGTCGCAAGGCAGAGCGTATGACCGGTTACCAGAGGGCAGTGAAGATCTTCGATGGACCAGTCAAAGGAAACCGCTGAAACACCAATCGCCGTGCCGTCCTCATCCATCAAAGGCATGATTCTAGTGCCCTTTGTGCTGGTCTGAAGGAAATTGCTCAGGCTGTGATGCTCGATCATGACGCCCTTGGGGTTGCCAGTCGAGCCGGAAGTGTAAATGCAGTACGCCAGCGAATTCATCGGGACATCGACGTCGGGATCGGTTTCGTTATCGTTTTGGTACAGTTCTTCAAGCGTAACGACCCGGCAGGCCGGCAGAGCGGCGATCATTTCTTCCCTTGACTTTCTGTGTGCTTCCGACGTGATGATGAAAGGACACGAAGCGTCTTCGGCGCAGTACCGGATTCTGTCGTCGGGATATTCCGGGAGCATGGGAAGGAAGGCGCCGCCGGCTTTCATGATGCCGACTTCCGCTGCCACAACGTCAGGCGTTCTGGGCAGAATGACGCCTACCATATCGCCCGTCTTCAGACCGGCGTCCAGGAGGGAATGGGCGATCCTGTTCGCGTGTTCGTTCAGTTCCCGATACGTGTAGCACCTTCCGGCCGCGATCACGGCTTTTTTGTCCGGATGCGCCTTGACCTGACGCTCGAACAGTCTGTGAGCGGGAACCCTGAGGAAATCCTTGTCGGTCTGATTCATCTTTTCGATGATCCCGGTCGGGCGTTTCCCGCAGATCTCCACGTCCCGGACGAGTTTTGACTTCATCATGGAGCCGCACGCGTACGCGAACCCGGACAGGAGTGCGGAAATGAATGCCCGGTTGAAGAAATCTTTTCTGTAATTGGTTCTCGCCGACAATACGCCGTCCGTTATGATGAGCTCGACGGAGATCGGCGCCTTTGCTTCTTCCGAAGCCGCGGAAACGACCTCGGCGATCCCGTTGCTGATGGCGTCGCCCGAGAAGGTCTCGTCCTGATAAACGAACATGATATCCGCCTTGATCCCGTACTGATTGGAGATCTCGGCGAAGGAGAACGTATCGTTTGCCATGGCTCCCATGATCTGGTCACGGATGCCCGCCGTAAACGTGCCGACCGACGTGTTGGCGTCCGCAGATGCAAGAATGGGGATGGTCTTGACGAGCATACCGACGGCGCCGGCCAGTCTCGAATCGCTTCTGCCGTTGTAGATCGTTGTATAAACGACCTGCTCTCTGTTCATGAAGCGGCTGAGAGTGACGGCAAAGGCGGCGTTGAAGAATGCGTTCTTCGTCAGTTCGTTTGCCGCGCAGTATTCATTGACGGCACGCAGATCGACCCCGAGTTCTTCGGTTACGGAACCCGATCCCGGTTTCTCGGATTCGGGCGCTTTCGCCGGCAGGCAATCGGCGTCGCATCCGGCCAGAATGCCGTCGTAGTGCGCTTTTGCTTTGTCGTACAGCTCGGACGCTCTGTTCTTTTCCTCGTCAAGCGCCAACTCAAAGCAGGTGTATTTTTCTTTTCTGACCGTCCGTCCGTCGTAGAATTTCTGCATATCCGCAAAGAGGACTGTCTCGGAGGTTCCGTCGGCGATGATATGATGGAAATCCGCGAACAGATAATTGCCCTCTCCCGTTTTGTACAGAGCAAGCCGGTAAAGAGGAGAATCGAGCAGCTTGAACGGCTTTACGAGATCCCCGATCGCGGGTGCGGCGTCACGTTCGATCACGTCGACACGGGCTTCTTCGTCGTCGTGCCGGAGTGCCCGGATATCGCCGTTCTCACTCATTTTGAGCGTCATCTTGGCGTACGGGTGCGCGTCAAGCGTCTTCTTCAGACTTTCGACCACTTTTTCGCAGTCGATTCCGTCACGGATGCGGAAGAGCACGGGAATATTGTAGGCGACGGAGTTTTCATCCATACTGCATTCCACGAATATGCCGCTCTGGGTCTGCGTGATGGGATAATCCTCCAGGATTTCGTATTCTTCTGCGCCGGACGATTCCGCAAAGAACCCCTCAAGCGCTCTTATCGTTCTGTTTTCGGAAAGATCCGAAATTCTCACGGGTACGCCGAAAGCGTCCGCGAGCTCCACGTTGAGCCGTACGGAGCCGATCGACGTCAGTCCCGCTTCGAAGATGTCCGTGTCAATGCCGAAGCCTTCGTGACCCAGAACACCCGCGATGATATCGTATATCTTCTTCTGAAGATCCGTTTCGGGCATGACCGCCTCGCCGTACGAGAAAGCGGGAACGGGGAGCGCTTTTTTGTTGACCTTCTGGTTCCGGTTGAGCGGTATGGCGTCGATCTGCATCGTCACCGCGGGAACCATATACGGCGGCTTTTCGGAACGGATGAAGTCGTTGAGGGCGTTGACGTTGACCTTGCCGTCCGATACCACGTACGCGGCAAGATACTTTCCGCCGGACGGCTCTTCAAATGCGGTCACGGTCGCGTCCTTGATGCCGGCAAAACGGCGGATGATCTCTTCGACCTCGGTAAGCTCAATACGGAATCCGCGGATCTTCACCTGACCGTCGTGCCGCCCGATGAAGTCGAGGGTGCCGTCGGGCAGGTATCGGACGATGTCGCCGGTGCGGTACACTTTTTTATAGGCCGCGGCGTCCGTGAACGGATTGTCGAGATAAACGGCCGCGGTCTTCTCGGGAAGATGCAGATATCCTTTGCTGACCTGACAGCCCGCCGCCAGCAGTTCGCCCGGAGCGCCGACCGGAAGCCGGTTCATGTTTTTGTCAACGACGTAGCCTCTGTCGCCGCTGTTGATCTTTCCGATCGGGATCCTGAAGGGATGGCCGCTCAGCTTCTGCGCGGCAACGTACGCCGTGCATTCCGTGGGGCCGTATCCGTTATATACGTCAAAGGTGAGTCCTTCCGTATCCAGCGGGACCAGCGCTTCGCCGCCCAGGAACAGACATTTCAGATACGGCGATTTCGTGAGCAGGGCAAACTGTCTGCCGATCTGCGTGGTCATGAAGCCGTGCGTGATCCTGTTTGCGGTGTAATATTCGTCGACCAGCTTCAGATCCAGCCGCATATCCTCCGGGATGACGTGGACCGTACCGCCGTTTGACGGGATGGTCGCCAGATCCATCATGCACGCGTCAAATCCGTACGACGCATTGCAGGCGTTGACGGTATCACGGTTCAGATCGAATTTTTTCCGGCTGATGCGCGAGAGGGATGCGGCGTTGCCGTGCGTGAGCATGACGCCCTTCGGTGTGCCGGTGGTCCCGCTTGTGTAGAGGAGCGTATACAGATCGTCCGGGTCGTTTTTCACGAGCGTTTCAGGCGCCGCCGGAAGGTTCGGAATATCTTCGATATAGAGCTTGTGCCCGGAATAATGCTTGATCAGCCCTTCCATTTCGCGCGTGGTGATGAGCAGTCCCGCGCCCGCGTTTTCCACCATGAAGGACAGTCTCTCCGGCGGATAGGTGGGATCAAGCGGCTCGTACGCGCAGCCTGCCTTCAGTACGCCGTACGTCGCAAGCAGGATCCATTCGCTGCGGGGAACGAGAACGGCCGCCACGTCGTTCCGTGAGAGCCCGAGCGTGCGGATATAAGCCGCGATCCGATCCGTGATCTGTCCCGCTTCGCCGTACGTATAGCGATGCTCTCCGAATACGACAAGCTCGTGCTCCGGCGTCTTGCGGACCCATTCTTCGAAATATTCCGTGACCGTCTTTTCTTCACGCAGGATCTCATGATCGTTGAACGAGTCGAGGAGCGCCGCCTGCCGTTTTGAAACGAGGCTGACTTCTTTGAGGTATTCCTTCTTCGTGAATTCACCGACCGCGCAGGCAAAAGCGTCGGCAAACGATTCCACGATGCCTCTCCCGTACAGATCGCTTCTGTAACGGAAGCTGCAGCGGTAGCCGCCGTCGCGGTAAAACATCATCAGCGTCAGCTTGTTCATCGCGTCGGGAACGCCGATCCCTTCGACCGGAAGCTGTTCGCCGCCGAGGGTGACGGTGCTGAACGCATCATTCTGATAAACGAACGAGAAATCGTTGGCGATCCCGTATTCCGCGGCAAGTTCGCTGAGCGGATACACGTCGTTTTTCACGTTTTCGCGGAACGTCTCCTGCAGTTTCACGATATAATCCGCGACGTCGCTCTCTGCCGTAAGATCGACCGGGAGCGGGATCGTTTTCACGAGCATACCGACGGTGTTGAACGTCATGGAAGTATGTCTGCCGCTTTCGCCGACACAGACGAGAGATTTATCCGTTCCGTTGAATTTCGCCAGCACGAACGCAAACGCGGAAAGGAACAGGGAGTTTTCCGATATATTGTTGTTTTTCAGGAATTTCAGCAGATCCTCGCGCCCGTACGGAAGATCCAGTTCGACCGTATCGAGCGTTGCCTCGCCCCGGTCAGCAAAATCGGTCGGGAAGTCGTTTGACGTTTCCGCGCCCTCAAACAGCGCCCGGTAATAGGCTTTCGCGCCGGCGTATTTTTCGGATGCACGCAGCGCTTCCTCATAGGTGGAAAGATCAAACGCCGAGGTTTTTTCTTCGAACAGGACGCGCCCGTCATACGCTCTTCCGATCTCCTTCAGGAGGACGGACAGCGACGTGCCGTCAAAAACGATATGATGCGCGTCCATCGCCAGAACCTTTTCGTCGCCGCTTTCAAAAATGCACGCGCGGATCAGGTCGCCCTTTTCGAGATCAAACGGTCTGACGAAGGCATGAAGCGCGTCCTTGATATCCGTGACCGTGCGCCGTTCGGTTCTGAACGTTCCGTCGGCCGGGATCATGGAGGGCAGACCGCCGACGACGTCGATCCGGCACTGATATGCCTTGTGGTTTGCGACCGCCGCTTCGAGCGCAGCAGCCAGTTTATCCGTGTCGACGCCGCTGCCGAGTCTTACGCAGACCGGGTTGTTGTACATCAGGGTTTCGGGATTTTTGACGACCTGAAAATAAACCCCGAGCTGAGACGAGGTCAGCGGGTAGGCGTCTTTTTGTACCTTTTCGAACGGCACGTCCCCGGAGCCGCCGTTTTCGATCAGCCGTGCGATCCCGGCGGGCGTCTTGCCTTCAAAGAAGACTTCGAGGCTCACCGGCAGATCTTCGAGCGCGTTGACCGTCTCGATCGCTTTGATCGAATCGCCGCCCAGCAGGAAGAAATCGTCGTCCCGTCCGATCCGGCCGCACTGCAGAACGTCCTCAATGGCCCGGCAGATCGCCTCTTCGATTTTGCTTTCCGGCGCGGCGTACTCCCGCTTGAAGGCGGAAATATCCGGCTCGGGCAGATTTTTCCGATCCAGCTTTCCGTTCGGATTCAGCGGAAGTGCGTCCATGCGGATATAGAAACTGGGCACCATGTAGGAGGTCAGACGCGCTTTGCAGTGCTCTCTGAGTTTTTCTTCCGTCACGTCGTCGCCGCAGGTATAGTACGCCGCCAGATAGGTGACCCCGTTTTCCGCCGTAAAATCCTTCACAGCGGCTTCACGGATCCCCGGGAATCTGCGGACGACACTTTCGACCTCGAGCGGCTCCACACGCTGGCCGTTGATCTTGATGATCCAGTCTTTTCTCTCGAGAAATACGAGATTTCCGTCCGGCAGCCGCTGAACGATATCGCCCGTGCGGAACATCCGCTCGTGTCCGTCCCGTTCGTAAAAGGGATTCTTGATAAATACTTTTTTCGTTTCTTCCGGGCGGTTCAGGTATCCCTTTGCCACGTATCCCGAGATACAGAGCTCGCCGATCTCGACCTCCCGGTTGTTCTCGTCCAGAACGTACGCTTTTTCTTCGCCGATCGGCTTTCCGATGGGCGTGTTTTCGTAAAGTCTGTCGATCTTGAAGCCGAGTGTGCCGCCGAACAACTCCGTTGAGCCGTAACCGTTCATCACGACCGGATGATCGTTATAATAAATATTGGTGATTCTTTCCGATCCGACGCTGATCACCTTCAGCGATTTGTTGTGCTTCAGCATGAAGTCGATCATTCTCGGCGGAACGAAAGAGGCTTCGATATCGTTGTCGTCGTAATAGCTGGCAAGCTTATACGGGTCTTTGCGGATCTCATCGGGCACGATGTAGACGTGCTTCGCAAGCGGGATCGCCGCAAGCAGAAGTCCCGTGCCGACTACGAAAGTGAAGGGCGCCACGAGTCCGACCACGTTGTTCCGTTCCGTCTCGTCCGAGTGGTCGTGAATCGTGTTTCTGGCCGCGACCGCGTACATGGAATAGAAGTCGTGCACCACGCCCTTCGGATTCCCGGTAGAGCCGGAGGTGTACAGCACCACGCCCTCCGCGTCCATGTCCGTGATGACCGGCTCCGCGGTAAGGGACTTGTCCATTGTCTCCAAGAAATTCTCGTCAATGGCAAGTTCATATTTCGAATCGTTTTTGATATAATTCAACCGTTCTTCCGGATAATCATCGGAAAGCGGGATGGCGACCGCGCCCATGATCCAGCAGCCGATGAAACATCCCGCATACTCCTTGCACCGCGGAATTTCTATGATCACCCGGCTCCCGCACCGTACACCGTTTTTCTGAAGATTGGCCGCCACGCATTTTGCGAATTCAAACAGCTCGCTGTACGTGAACGTGCTGTTCTGGTCGGAAACCGCCGGTTCACCGCCGTGTTCCTTTACTACCTGAAGAAATGTTTCAACGATATGCTGCATTTGTCGTTTGCCTCCTTGTTTCCCGGACCTGTTCTGCCCACGCAGAAAGATTAACACAAAAACACATATTATATTACTTACAATAATACATCTTATATTATATAGGTGTATGCTCATCTTGTCAAGGCAATGTGATCTTTTGCCGCGGTGAAGCGTCGGGCCCCAACCGAAAAGGCACACGGGAAAACCGAGCGGATCGGTATCCCATGTGCCTTTTGTTATGCTGTTGCGCTGGTGACTCAGCCCTGCTTGACGAAATCGTCGTATACGCCGTAGCCGTCCATGGGCAGCTCGACGAAACCGGGCACGGCGCGCTTCGCCACCTTCGTCGGGGCGTACGTGCCTGCTTCAAAGACCTGATCGAAATTCTTGCTGATGTAGGGCTTTTCGATCTCGGAATACTGGTACACCGGGTCCTCGATCGTGTAAGTCCACCGATGCTTCTCGCCGATGAAGATGTTGTCCTTGACGACGCAGTGCGCGGGATTGGCGAAGTAGTTCGGATCCTCCGTATTTTCCTTGTCGAAGTGGCACAGGGCGCGGAGCGGGAATGTCTCTGCCCAGATGCCTTCGCGGAACGGAAGCGCCGTCAACTGCTGCCACCAGCCGTTAGTTTCGGGCACCGTTCTTTCCGGCATGGACTCGTCGGAGCAGATGGAGATCATACGGGCGTCGAAGTACAGGAAGGCGCAGTCGGGAGGCCCGAGGACGAGGTTGTTGCAGATGGAGATCTCACGGCCGCCGCCGACGATGAACGCCTGCCCGACGTTCTCGAAAATGTTGCCGAAGGCCGAGCAGCCGCACATACCGTCGTCAAAGTAAATACCGACGCCGTAGACGTTCTCGATCTTGTTGTGGTTGAATTCGTTGCCTGCGGACTGGAGCATACCGCCCTGATAGCAGGCGCCCGCGTCCGTCGCTTCCTGCGTGACGTCGTGGATGTAGTTCCACTCGCACTTGTTGAGCTGACCGCCCAGCGAGAAGGCGTCGTGCGGACCGTAGGCGAGTTCGTTGTGGATAGCCGAGAGACCGACGCCGAACAGGGAAATGGCCGGCTGATAGGTCGTGTAGATCTGGCTGAAGTCGTGGACGTAGTTGTTTTCGGCGACGATGTTGCCGGGGGTCAGCGTTGCCTGATCGCCGCCCTTCAGGTAGAAGCCGCCCTTGCCGAGGTTATAGGCTTCGCAGCCGTAGATGAGACCGTCGGAGCCTTCCATGTTGATCGCCCAGTTGTCCACGTTCTTGATAACGCAGTTTTTGACGGTGATCCCGCTGCCGGTGAAGTAGAGACCGTTGCCGGCGCAGTTGGCGAACGTGATGCCGTCGATGGTGACGTTCGAGACGGAGCCCGACAGGATCGTATCGGGAGACGTGGAGACGCAGACCGTGTGAGCGGCCGGATCGCCTTCCATGTAGACGTACAGTTTCAGGTTGGCGCGGTCGATCCAGTATTCGCCGGGCACGTCGAGTTCTTCGGGGATATTGTAGAGCCAGAAGCCGAGTTTGGCGTCGTCCACGGCGTTCAGCTGACCCCAGCACATCCACTCGAAGGTGAGGGAATTTTCGCTGTCGTCAAAGGACGTGAGCCGGATGGCTTCGTCCGCCCAGGTGAAGGAGTAGTAGCCGAAGCCCCATACGTCCTCAAGCGACTGCCAGCCCGCTACACGTTCCGCCGCGTCTTCGGGAATGCGGAGCGTCGGACCGATGTCGGCGCTGCCTGCGTCGATCACGGTTTCGGAGGAGATCAGGATGCGGTCGGAGGCGTCACCCGGCGCGCCCTTGTTCGGGAAGCGGGCGAGAGACTGCCGCTGATCGTCCACGTAGACGGCTTCATTCTGACCGTTGTAATTGGACGCGATCGTGTAGTTGGAATAGGTACCGATCGTGTGCAGCGCGGGGAAGACGTCGTCGGCGGTCAGTCCTTCGGCGGCGAGATCGCAGACGTAGATGCTGCCGCGGACGCTTTCGGCGAAGCGGGATGCGTTTTCGTCATCCGCCGCGGGGGAGAACCTGTCCCCGGTGATCGTGCGGCCTGCGTCGAATATTACAGCGCCTTCGCCGGAGGAGCGGAAAGTGACGGGCGCATCGGGCGTACCGCTGTCCTCTTCGGTCAGGCTGATGTTCTTCACGTTATAGATGCCGGGCTTGAACGTCACGGTCAGCGCCTCGTGATGTCCGGTCTGATGCAGCGCACGGATCGTCATGACGGCCTTTTCGGGCGTCGCAAACGGATGATCGGCGGAACCATCGTTCTCATCCGATCCGTCGGGGGAAACGAAGTATTCCGACAGAACGACGGGCTTTTCGGATTCCGTCGCCGTCGTTTCGGTGTCGGATTCTGCCGGATCGGCGGGCGTTTTCTCGCAGCCGATGGCGCAGACGAGCGTCAGGCTGAGAAGCAGCAGAGCGAGCAGACGCAGCGTG
>JAZUKT010000377.1:0-10866 GCA_045643445.1 Eubacteriales bacterium | reverse complement strand
GGATAGTGATGCTGCGCGAACGGCATGGAGCCGGAGTCGAACCAGCAGTCGATGACTTCGGCCACACGGTGCATTTCCCCGCCGCATTCCGGGCAGACGAGCGTCACGGCGTCGATCTAGGGACGCGGCAGCTCGATGTCTTCGGGGCAGTTCTTCGACACGGATTTGAGCTCCGCGATGGAGCCGACGGCATGGCGGTGGCCGCAGGAGCATTCCCAGATGTTGAGCGGGGTGCCCCAGTAGCGGTTACGGGAGATCGCCCAGTCCTGGACGTTTTCGAGCCAGTCGCCGAAACGGCCCTTACCGATGGATTCGGGGATCCAGTTGACGGTGTTGTTGTTGCGGATCAGATTCTCGCGCACGGCGGTCATCTTGATGTACCACGATTCGCGTGCGTAGTAGATCAGCGGCGTGTCGCAGCGCCAGCAGTGCGGATATTCATGCTCGAACTTCGGCGCTTCGAAGAGTTTGCCTTCGTTCCGCAGATCGTCCAGCACCATCGGATCGGCTTTCTTGACGAATACGCCGGCGTACGGGGTCTCGGGCGTCAGGCAGCCCTTCGAGTCCACGAACTGGACGAACGGCAGGTCGTATTTCTTGCCGACGTTCGAGTCGTCTTCACCGAAAGCGGGCGCGATATGAACGATGCCGGTACCGTCGGACATCGTGACGTAACCGTCGCAGGTGACGAAGTGCGCCTTTTTCTTCTGCTTGGCGGCCGCTTCACCGGCACAGGCGTAGAGCGGTTCGTATTCCCGGTATTCGAGCGACTTGCCGGACATTTCCTCAAGGATCTCGTAAGCGGGCGCGTCGTCCGTCTTCAGTTTGCCGAGAACGGTGTCGCAGAGCGCTTTCGCAAGATAATAAACGTAACCGTCGGCGGCCTTGACCTTGACGTAGGTTTCATCGGGATTTACGCAGAGCGCGAGGTTTGACGGGAGCGTCCACGGCGTGGTCGTCCAGGCGAGGAAGTAAGCGTCCTCACCGACTGCCTTGAAGCGGACGACGGCGGAGCGTTCCTTGACGGTCTTGTAGCCCTGCGCGACTTCCTGTGCGGAAAGCGGCGTACCGCAGCGCGGGCAGTAGGGTACGATCTTGAAGCCCTTGTAGAGAAGCTGTTTGTTCCAGATCTCCTTGAGCGCCCACCACTCGGATTCGATAAAGTTGTTGTCATAGGTGACGTAGGGATGCTCCATATCGGCCCAGAAGCCGACGGTGCCGGAGAAATCTTCCCACATGCCCTTGTATTTCCAGACGGATTCCTTGCACTGCTTGATGAACGGCTCGAGCCCGTACTGTTCGATCTGTTCCTTGCCGTCGAGGCCGAGCTTCTTCTCGACTTCGATCTCCACGGGCAGACCGTGCGTATCCCAGCCGGCTTTTCTCGGTACGTCCGCGCCCTTCATCCAGTGATAGCGCGGGATCATGTCCTTGATGACGCGGGTGAGAACGTGACCGATGTGCGGCTTGCCGTTGGCGGTCGGCGGTCCGTCGTAGAACGTATACTGCGGCCGTCCGAGGCTTTCGGTGAGCTGCTTTTTGAAGATGCCGTTTTCGTTCCAGAATTTCAGCGTTTCGCGTTCGCGTTCGACGAAATTCAGGTTGGTATTGACCTTGTTGTACATAGTCCCTCCGTGAAAATAAAAAAATCCCGACCATAGTCCGGGACAGAAAAATTCTGCTGTACCACTCGCACACACGATACGATTCCCGGATAACGGCGGGATTCCGGCGCGGGCTTGATTGACTCACCCGGCGGCTCGGGAGTGATTTTCGATGGCGGCGCGTACCGGTTTGCACCGATCCCGGCTCTCTGAAACGCGGCTCTGCGATCTACTCTTTCCGTCACAGCTTTTGTGCAGCATATAAGATTATTGAAATTATATCAGTCCGGCGGCGCCTTGTCAAGAGGAAAAGCGAAAAAACTGCCGCGGTCTGCGGGAAGGACGGAGAGGACGCCGCTTTTTTGCGGGATTTTGTCTTTTCCCGCCGGCTTTTTTTGAAATTCTCTTGCAATTGCAAATCGGTTATGCTAACATGGAAACAGAAAAATGAACGGGGGGATAACGGATGCAGGTCCAGAATTTTCATACCCATACCCGTTTTTCCGACGGGCGCGATACGCCGCGGGAAATGATCGAGGCAGCGCTGGCGGCGGGATTTACCGCGCTCGGTTTCAGCGATCACAGCCTGTACCGCTGGTCGGACGGAATCGGCCAGTACAGCCTGACGCGATCGGGCACCTTCCGCTGCTGGCGGGAGATCCGGGAACTCAGCCGCGACTACGCCGACCGCATCCGCCTTTATAACGGCGTGGAACTGGACGGAATGTCTTCTCCCGCGCCGATCGACTACGATTTTACCGTGTCTTCGGTGCATGAAATGAGAAGGCGCAGCGTCAGTATCATGATAGACGACGACGCCGAGACCCAGCGGAAACTCGTGGACGAACTCTACGCCGGAGACTGGTGTTCCTTTGCCGAGGCGTACTATGACAGCCTGACGGAACATATCATCCGCCAGAAAACGGACATCGTCGGACACATCGACCTGCCGACCAAATATTCCCTCATGCCGGAGGAGGAGCCGCGTTACCGTGACGCCGCGACGGCCGCCGTGCGCGAGATCGTGAAGCACTGCGATCTGTTTGAGCTGAACACGGGCGCCATCGCACGGGGCTATCGGACGATGCCGTATCCCGCACCGTTCCTGCTCGATGAAATCCGGGCGGCGGGCGGACGGATCATCGTGAATTCCGACTGCCACGACCGGCATAAACTGACGTGCGGATTTGACGACGCGGAGGCGCTGCTCATCCGTCACGGTTATACGAGAGACGATCATGCCCGGATGAACGACCGGGTTGACGATATTACCATCTGGTCCTGAACGGGAACAGAATTCATCCAGAACCAACGGAGGAAACTGACATGGCAAAAATCAAAATCGGCGTATTCGGCGCAGGCCGCGGCATGACGGCGATCCGTCAGCTGTTCGGCAACAAGGAAGCGGAACTCGTCGCCATCTGCGATAAGTACAAGCCGCTTCTCCGCGAATGCAAAGAAGAAGCGGAAGCCGCGGGCCTATACAACATCACCTATTACGACAAATTCGACGATTTCTTCAATCACGATATGGACGCGGTCATCTGCGCCAACTATGCGCACGAGCACGCGAAATTCGGCATCAAGTTGCTTCGTTCCGGCCGTCACATCATGACGGAATGCCTGACGGTCGCCAATATGGCGGAGGCCGTCGAGCTGATCGAAGCGGTAGAGGAGACCGGCAATGTCTACACCTACGCCGAGAACTACTGCTACACGCCCGTTCGCTGGGAAATGCGCAATCTGTACCGCAGCGGCGTGCTCGGCGAGCTCATGTACGCGGAAGGCGAATACCTCCACGACTGCTCCTCCATCTGGCCGCAGATCACGTACGGCGAACGCAATCACTGGCGCAACATCATGCCCTCCACGTTCTACTGCACGCACTCGATCGGCCCGATCCTCTACATGACGGGACTGCGCCCGGTGCAGGTATCCGCTTTCGAAACGCCGAATATGCCCTTCATGCGCAATCTCGGCACGTCGTCCGGCACGCTCGGCATGGAGATCATCACGCTTGAAAACGGCGCCATGCTGAAATCCCTTCACTTCAATATCAAGTCGAACCGCCACTCGAACTATCAGCTCAACGGCGATCTCGGCGGCTGCCAGGATCTCGGCCACGGTCAGATCGGCGTATATCTCGAACAGCCCGATCAGAACGGCCGCGGCGAATACAAGACCTACAAGCCGGATCCGATCATGGCCGGTACGGAAAACAGCGGTCACGGCGGCGGCGATTTCTTCACGACGTACTATTTCGTGCGGAGCATTCTCGGCGACGAAGTGGCGCATGAACGCGCGATCGGCGTATATGATGCCGTCGATATGTGCATCCCGGGTACGCTCGGCTACCGCTCCATCGTGAACGGCAACGCACCGATCAGGATCCCGAATCTGCGCAACAAAGAAGAGCGCGATCCTTATCGCCACGATACGTTCTGCACGTTCCCGGAATCCGCCGGCGATATGCTCGTCTCGAACAACGTTCACGAGAATATCGAGATCCCGGACGAGGTCTTCGAGGAAGTCAGACGCCGCTGGAAGAAGGGCGAACCCGGCTGATCCCATTCAATAAAAACATAAAGGAGAATCCATCATGTCTACGCCTCACAACAGCGCCGGAATCGGTGAAATCGCAAAAACAGTCCTGATGCCGGGCGACCCGCTGCGGGCAAAATTCGTGGCGGAGAACTTCCTCACGGACGCGAAGCTCGTTAACAACGTGCGCGGTATCGGCGGCTATACGGGCACCTATAAAGGTACGCCGGTCACCGTCATGGCGAGCGGTATGGGAATGCCCTCGATCGGTATCTACTCCTACGAACTTTATAATTTCTACAACGTCGATAACATCATGCGGATCGGCTCGGCCGGTTCCCTGCAGGATGACGTGCACGTGCGCGACCTCGTTTTCGGGATCGGCTCCTGCACCAACTCCGCCTATGCCGACCAGTACGGCCTGCATGGCACCTATGCTCCGACGGCGTCGTACCGCCTGCTGTCGATCGCCGTCGCAGAGGCGGAACGGATGGGCGTCCGCTATCACGTCGGCAACCTGCTCTCGTCGGACACGTTCTATAACGACGACGGGATGGCGGCGAACGACGCATGGCGCAAGATGGGCGTGCTCGCCATCGAGATGGAATCGGCGGCGCTCTACATGAACGCGGCGCGGGCAGGCAAAAATGCGCTCGCCATCTGCACGATCTCCGACCACATCTACACGGGCGAGGCGACGACGGCGGAAGAACGCCAGAGCACCTTCACCGCGATGATGGAAGTGGCGCTCGAGACGGCGAAACAGCTCGGCTGATCAGGTTATCACTGCCAATTGAAAAGGCTGTGCCCTTACGTTTTCCGTAAGAAGCACAGCCTCTTTTTTGTTGTATGATTATTTGCCGAAATACAGCTTGTAGAAGTTATCCGTTACGTCGGCACGGGCGTCGAGCAGTTTCCCGGCGTCGGCCGAACCCATGATGTATTCCTGCATCAGCGCGCCGTCGACGGCACACAGCTTCTGTGTCAGCGGGAAGTAGTTTTCGCAGAGGAAGCGCGCATAGGCCATCAGCCGGTACTGACCGTGGACCGAATAGTTCTCGGAATCCTCGTACACTTCCACGGCCACGGACTTTTTGTCCATGATCGCGCCGAGAATGTCCTCCGGCTTTCTGCTCTTGGCAAAAACCACGGAGAATTTGCGGTTGAACCAGCCTGTGTTCACCGTGCCGTGCGAATCGGACGCGCCCAGTACGGGAACCGTCAGCGGCTTGCCGTTCTTCTCTATGTATTCGTCCTTCAGCGAATAGTAGAACTGCGTCTGATAATTGTTTTCGTGTGCCGACTGACCGCCGATCAGCTCAAACGCGTCAAATACGTCGTTGAGGATGAACTGCCGCGTCATCTCGGTCGGCACGTTGTAAGTCGGTGCGTAGTAAACCGAGCGGTTCCGCATGAGCCAGAACGGATGCGGATAGATCGCGATGCCGCCTGCTTTGCGGATCTCCCGCACACACCAGACCGTGGATGCGTAAATGTAACGGTCGTTTTCGTTGGTGAACGGGATCTTGTCGCCCATTTCACACTCGATCTCAGCGACTTCCCGCCGGAATTTTTCCTCATCCTCAAGGAAGATTTTGTTGACGGAATAATTGCCGCCGAAATGGACGATATGGACGTAATTGCCCGGGGAATGGACTTCCTCGCCGTGCATCTGCGTCATGCCGAGCCGGACGCCCCGGTAGGCTTCGATCGCTTCCGCGGACGGCGCGAATCTCTTGTGATCCGTCAGCGCCATGAAGTCAAAACCGGCGGCGCGGTAATTGGCAGCTACGATGGCGGGCGTTTCGTGACCGTCCGAGCGGCAGGAATGAACGTGCGTGTCGCCCTTGAGCGGACGCAGTTCGTAGAGATCGTCGTTCAGCGCGTAGACGTCCAGCACCTCGATCGCATCTTCTCCGCTGAGAGGGAGCATCGCATATTCGTCCTCGACCGGGAACGTGTAGGAGAAATGCAGTTCGCCGTTCACGACGGTACCCGTGACGGTGTCGAAGGGAAGACGACCGTCCGATTCGTGCAGTGCGGAGATCGGGAGAATGACGATCCTGTTGTCGCTTTCGGCGATATTGTATTTCGATTCAAGCGGTCTGATGACGATATCCGTCCGGGCGCCGACCCGATAAACGGAGGGAATGACGAGATAATGATACAGTTCGTTTTTCATGTATTGTCTTCCTTTCACCCGGAACCGCAGCGGGTTCCGCTGTTTGACAGATTGATTGTACGATGAATCCCGCGGATTGTCAAGTTTCCTATCGGATTTCTTTTCCCGTCAGGATACAGACGCTTTCCTGAACGGCCGCACAGCTCGCCGCCGCGCAGGTTACGATGATCAGGAGTGCAAGCGGCTGCCACGGCAAACGCCCGATGGAGAAGCCGACGCACGGCGGGATCACGAACAGAAGGATCCCGCAGATCTTATTCGGCAGCGTGTGCTCGGTCACGAAACGCCTGCGGCGCACGAAGCCGAGGATCAGATTAATGACCTTGACGAGCGCGATGCCGATGATCCAGCCGATGATCCAGGGCGGCAGATAAACGGCGCGTACGAGCTTGATCAGCACCGCTGCCCAGAAAACGGCGTCGGCGGCCGTGTCGAGCTGTGCGCCGCGTTCCGATTCCTGCCGGAGCAGCCGGGCGAGCGCCCCATCCAGTACGTCGCTGATCCCGCCGATGAAATAAACGAGATAAAACCACCCGGAAAACGCCGGGCAGAAAAACAGCGCCGCGCCGCACAGGATCCGCACGCAGGTGATGATGTTGGCCATAACGTCCTCCCCGGTTCGGATGATTTACGGCCTCACGCGGCGGGCGAGCGCTTTGTTGGAAAATTCCTTCGTCCCGGTCAGCTCCCGCAATACGGTGATCCACGGCGGCAGGCTGACGGATTCGTTTCCGTCTTCCAGTTCCACTTCGAGTACGGCCTTGCCGGGGAGCGCTTCTCCGCCGATCTCATCGGGATAGACATCGATTTCGATGACGCGGTCGCCGTAGGGAAAACTGTACCGCGTTTTCGTCAATTCCGAATAGGCCGTCCGACGGAGCGTATCGTATTCCGCCGGGCTGATCTCATATTCGGTTTCCTCCCGGCTGACGGCGCCGCCGTTTTTGCGTCCGTTTGCCTTCTGCGTGAAGACGAACGAGACGCGCCCGTCTTCCGTGATCCGGCGGATGCGGCGCTCGGGCTCTTCCTCCGGCGCGGTCAGATAGGTCTGCACGATCTCCCGGACGGTGAGCCCGGACTGTGCGGCAAGTCGGCTGTCGTCCGGCCGCACGATCAGAAACTTACGCTCGGTTTCGAGTTTCATAGTACCTCCAAAATCCTGTCACACCTTTCTCCGTCCGTCATACACTGTTAATACGTCGGGAGAAAGGAGGCGTACAACATGTTCTGCAACAATGGGAATTGCTCCTGGATTATCATCATCCTCGTTATTCTGTTCCTCGTCGGCGGTTTCGGCGAATGCGGCTGCAACGGCGGCTGCGGCAGCATCGGCCCGAGCGGCTGCGGCTGTGGATGCGGCTGCAACTGATCTGAATAGCTGATCGTTTCCCCGGTAGGAGAACTTCTTCTGCCGGGGATTTTTATTGCCCGACGGGATGACGCCCTCATTATACCATATCGGCCGGACGGACGCAAGACGGCCCGAAAACTTCGCCTCTGCCCTTGACAAAAACGAACAAATGAGCGATAATGATAAAAATAACTTTTGAATATTAAAGGAAGTTTGTCCATGAGCAAAACCGTTATCTCCTATGCTGATCTCGCCGCGAATCCGGCCTACGAACTCGTGGCGGAAGAATATCTTGACGACTGGAAGATCGGCGGCATCATCCTCCGGCATAAGAAATCCGGGGCGCGTGTCTGCCTCCTGCCGTGCGACGATGAGAACAAGCTGTTCTGTGCCGCTTTCCGCACGCCGCCGACCGATTCGACCGGCGTTCCGCATATCATCGAGCATACGGTGCTCAACGGTTCCGAACGGTATCCGTCGCGCGATCCGTTCATGCAGCTGGCAAAGGGCTCGCTCAACACGTTCCTGAATGCGATGACGTTCCCGGATAAGACGATGTACCCGGTTTCCTCCTGTAACGATAAGGATTTTCTCAATCTGATGGGCGTCTACATGGATGCGGTCTTCTGCCCGAATATCGGACGGTACCGCCAGATCTTCATGCAGGAGGGCTGGCATTACGAGCTGGAGAACGCGGACGATGAACTGAAGATCAACGGCGTCGTGTACTCCGAGATGAAGGGAGATTTGTCGTCGCCCGACACCGTGATCTATGACGGAATGACGGCGGCGCTCTTCCCGGATACGGCCTACGGCGTCAATTCCGGCGGTGACCCGGACGTGATCCCGTCGCTCACCTATGAGGCTTATCTTGATTTTTACCGCAAGCACTATCATCCGGCGAACGCGTATCTGTTCCTCTACGGAAACTGCGACATGGACGAGCGGCTGCGCTTTATGGATACCGAATATCTCTCCCGTTATGACGCGGCCGAGCCGAGCGAACCGATCACGCATCAGAAGCGCTGGAACTGCCCGGAGCCGAAGCACGTGACGCGGCCGTATTCGGTCGGTGCGGAAGAGGAGACGGCGGGGAAAGCGTATCTCGCATATGCGGCTGTCGGCAGCGAATCCCGGAACGTACTCGAATGCCGCGCGTGGAACGTCCTCTCCGACGTGCTGCTGGAGGCGGACGGCGCACCGCTCAGAGAAGCGCTCATCGACGCGGGGATCGGCGAAGACATTTACGGCGGCGTGGAAGACCACATGATCGACGAAGCGTTCGCCGTGGTGGCAAAGAACGCCGACGAAGCGGACGCCGAGCGGTTTTACCGGGTGATCCGCGATACGCTTGAGGAGCAGGTGAAAAACGGCATCAGCGAAAAAGCGCTGCTCGCCACGATCAACCGCATCGAATTCCACGTGCGCGAGGCGGACTACGGGGGTTATCCGCGCGGACTCGATCTCGCCGAATGCATGATGAAAAGCTGGCTGTACGACGACGGCGCGCCGTTTGCGTATCTGCACGTTCTCTCGGATTACGCCGAGCTGAAAAAGCGGATCGGCACCGGCTGGTACGAGGAACTTGTCCGCCGGACGCTGCTCGGATCGGATCACGCGATCCTCCTGACGCTGACGCCGGAGAGAGGGCTCGTTGACAAAAAGAACGCCGAGCTGAAAGAAAAACTCGCGGCCTATAAAGCCTCGCTGACGACGGATGAGGTCGCGCACATCGTCGAGGAAACGCGCCTCTTGCGGGAATACCAGAGCAGACCGGCCTCCCCGGAGGAACTTGACTGCATCCCGACGCTCGAGCGGAACGATATTCCCGTCGATACGACGCCGTTCTATAACGAAGAGCGCACGATCGGCGGCGTCAGAACGGTATTCCACGATATTGAAACGAACGGCATCACCTACGCGGGACTCTGCTTTGATCTCGACCGGCTGCCGCGCCGCTTCGTGCCGTACGTCGGCCTGCTCGGGCAGCTGCTCAGCCGGCTTGATACGAAGGCGCACACGTACGCAGAACTGGACGTCGATATCCGGCTCCACACGGGCATGATGGTCTTCGAGCCGACCGTGACGCGCCTGTACGGAACGATGGACGACTACCGTCCGATGTTCCGCGTGCAGTTCCGCGCCATGCCGGACGAGGTGGAATGGGCGATGCAGACGGCGCTTGAAGTGCTGACCGACACGCGCCTTGACGACAAAAAACGGATCCGTGTGCTGCTCGGCGAGATCAAATCGGACAAGCAGCGTGCGATCATGAATAACGGTGACAGAGTAGCCGCCGCCCGGGCACGTTCGTACTTCTCGCGGTACGATTGCTACCTGCAGGCGCTCGACGGTCTCGATTTCTACCGCTTCGTCTCCGATTCGCTCGAACACTTCGACGAGCGGGCGGATGACCTTATCGAAAATCTCAAAAAAACGGCGGCCGCGCTCTTTGACCCCGCGAAGCTGCTCGTCAGTCTGGCTGCGGATCGGGACGGTGTCGCCGCGATGGAAAAGACGCTGCCCGCTTTTGCCGCCGCGCTCGGGAAGCGGACGGTCGTGCCGCTCGGCGAAGGTGAAGAATTCGTGCCCGAAAAGAAGAACGAGGGCATTCTTACCCCGTCGCAGGTGCAGTACGTTGCGCGGGTCGGCAATCTGCGGCTGGCCGGATTGTCGGCAGACGGCGCCATTCAGGTGGTCAAAACGGCCGTCAACAGCGACTGGCTCTATCAGGAGATCCGTGTGAAGGGCGGCGCGTACGGATGCGGCTGCTCGATCGCGGTTGATTCCGGCACGGTGCAGTTCACGTCCTACCGCGACCCGAAGCTTGCCGAAACGAACGAAGTCTACAAAAAGACGGCGGAATTCGTACGGAGCGCCTCGTACAGCGAAAAGGAACTGACGCGGTTCATCATCGGCACGTTCTCGCCTTTTGAAAGACCGCTTTCTCCGGCAGGCAAAGCGGCGCGCTCCTTCAGCGCCTACCTTTCCGGCCAGACGTACGAGAACGTCGTGCGGATGCGGCGCGAGATGCTCGGCGTGACGATGGAATCCTTCCGCAAAACGGCCGATCTTTTCGAGGCGGCGGCAGCGCAGGACAACTTCTGTGTGGTCGGCTCCGAATCGAAGGTGGAAGAGAACCGGGCGCTGTTCGGTTCGCTCGTGCGGATCTGACGAAAGAACCGGCC
>JAZUKT010000376.1:0-7560 GCA_045643445.1 Eubacteriales bacterium | reverse complement strand
CCCTGCGTACGGGAACGGAGCGACGTCGCATAGCCGAACATTTCGGAAAGCGGAACGAACGCATTGATCTGGTACGCGCCGTAAGTGGAATCCATGGAGGTGACCTGTCCGCGGCGCTGATTGATATCGCCGATGACGTCGCCCATGTAATCTTCCGGCGTGGTGACGGTGACCTTCATGATCGGCTCGGTGAGAACCGGATCGGCCTTCTGCATCGCATCCTTGAACGCCATGGAACCGGCGATCTTGAACGCCATTTCAGAGGAGTCGACTTCGTGATAGGAACCGTCGTAGAGGCTGACTTTTACGTCAACCACGTTGTATCCGGCCAGAACACCGGACTGCATCGCACTCTTGATACCGTCTTCGACCGCGGGGATATATTCCTTCGGGATCGCGCCGCCAACGACGTTGTTCTCGAAGATGAATCCCGCGCCGGGCTCGGTCGGTTCAATCGTGATCTTGACGTGACCGTACTGACCTTTACCGCCGGACTGACGCGCGAACTTCGTATCGGAAGAGGCGGCCGTGCGGATGGTTTCCTTGTATGCGACCTGCGGTTTGCCGACGTTTGCTTCAACTTTGAATTCGCGGAGCAGACGGTCAACAATGATTTCGAGGTGCAGTTCACCCATACCGGCGATGATCGTCTGACCGGTGTCGCCGTCGGTGTAGGTGCGGAAGGTCGGGTCTTCTTCCGCGAGTTTCGAGAGAGCAATGCCCATCTTTTCTTCGCCCGCCTTCGTTTTCGGCTCGATGGCGACCCGGATAACAGGTTCCGGGAATTCCATGGATTCGAGAACGATGGGGTGCGCTTCTTCGCAGAAGGTATCGCCCGTCGTGGTGTTCTTGACGGAAACGACGGCGGCAATGTCACCGGCGTAGCAGCAGTCAATGTCCTTACGGTCATTGGCGTGCATCTGCAGGATCCGTCCGAAACGCTCGCGGGCTTTTTTCGTCGGGTTGTAGACGGTCTGGCCTGTTTCGACTTTACCGGAGTATACCCGGAAGAAGCAGAGCTTGCCGACGAAGGGGTCGGTCATGATCTTGAAGGCCAGCGCGGAGAAGGGTTCTTCGTCCGATGCATGACGGAACTCTTCTTCCTCGGTCTGAGGATTGATACCCTTGATGGAAGGGATATCAAGCGGGCAGGGCATATAGTCGATGATGGCATCGAGCAGCTTCTGCACGCCCTTGTTTTTGTAAGAAGTACCGCAGACGACCGGGACGATCTTGTTATCGATGGTAGCCTGACGGAGAGCCTTCTTGAGCTCGTCCACGGTGATTTCCTCGCCGTTGACGTACTTTTCGAAGAGTTCCTCGTCCGTTTCGGCGATCGCTTCGATCATAGCGTCGTGGTAAGTCTGGGCTTTTTCCTGGAGTTCTGCCGGGATCGCCTCGACCCGCATGTCCTTGCCGAGATCGTCGTAGTAGACGTCGGCTTCCATGCTCATCAGGTCGATGATACCGCGGAAGGTATCTTCACGGCCGATCGGCAGCTGGATCGGAATCGCATTGGCCTTGAGACGTTCTTTCATCATGTCGACGACGTGATAGAAATCGGCGCCCATGATGTCCATCTTGTTGACGTAAGCCATGCGGGGAACGTTGTATTTGTTCGCCTGCCGCCACACGGTCTCGGACTGCGGTTCAACGCCGCCCTTGGCACAGAATACGGTGACGGAGCCGTCAAGCACGCGAAGTGAGCGCTCGACTTCAACGGTGAAATCAACGTGTCCGGGGGTATCAATAATGTTAATGCGCGTATCTTTCCAGAAGCACGTGGTTGCCGCCGAGGTGATGGTAATGCCTCGCTCCTGTTCCTGCTCCATGAAGTCCATGACCGCGGTACCCTCGTGGGTCTCGCCGATCTTATGGGTCTTGCCGGTGTAGAACAGAATGCGCTCCGTGGTGGTAGTCTTACCGGCGTCGATGTGAGCCATGATGCCGATATTCCGTGTACGCTCAAGTGGATATTCCCTTGGCATAGAAAATTCTTCTCCTTAATAATAACAAACGGTTCAGATCAATATCTGAAGTGTGCGAATGCCTTGTTGGCGTCTGCCATTCTGTGCGTTTCTTCCTTCTTCTTGAAGGCGCCGCCGGCAGAGTTCTTCGCATCCATGATTTCGCCTGCCAGACGTTCGGACATGGTGCGTTCGCTTCTGGTACGGGCGTAAGCGACCATCCAGCGCAGACCCAGGGTCTGACGGCGTTCCGGTCTTACTTCCATAGGAACCTGATAGTTGGAACCGCCGACACGGCGAGCCTTGACTTCGAGAACGGGCATGACATTTTCCAGAGCTTCCTGGAAAACTTCGAGCGGGTTCTGGCCGACTTTGGCTTCAACTTCTGCGAAAGCGTCATAGACGATCTTCTGAGCTACGCCCTTCTTGCCGTCGTACATAACGTTGTTGATCAGCTTCGTAACGAGCTTGGAATTGTAAAGCGGATCCGGCAGGACGTCTCTTTTAGCAATACGACCTCTTCTTGACACAATACTTCCCTCCTTCATTAAAAATATGAATTCATCGGTACTCGAAAGATTTTTCTTCCGTCTGCGTCTGTCTGCATATAAACAATCATTCTATATGGGGACACAGCACAAACGATGTTCGAGTGGATCAGTGCGTCTTATTTCTTCGGACGCTTAGCACCGTACTTGGAACGGGCCTGTTTGCGGTCTGCGACGCCCTGAGCGTCCAGCGTGCCGCGGATGATGTGGTAACGTACACCAGGCAGGTCGCGTACACGGCCGCCGCGGATCAGTACCACGGAGTGTTCCTGCAGGTTGTGGCCAATACCCGGAATGTAAGTCGTAGCTTCCATACCGTTGGTCAGTCTGACTCTCGCGATCTTACGGAGTGCGGAGTTCGGCTTCTTCGGGCCCATGGTGGTGACCTTCGTGCAGACGCCGCGCTTCTGGGGAGAGCTCTGGTCCGTCGCGCGATCTTTCAGCGTGTTGAAACCCTGCTGCAGAACGGGAGCTTTGGACTTGTAGGTCTTATCCTGTCTGCCCTGCTTTACGAGCTGGTTAAACGTAGGCATAGTGGTCCTCCTTTTCTTCAGAATTTTTGTTTATATACAGCCGTCGGAGGTTGCCGGCGGAAGTATGCGTGAGTCAATTTTTGGGCGCAGATAAAACACCCAAAAAATCCATATTGCTATTATACCACGGGAAATCAAGCTTGTCAAGCAAATTTTTCCCTCTTGTAATATTCTCCCACTTGCACAAGTTTCATTCGGATTTATGAAAACTTTTGGGGCAAGTAAACGGCAATTCAGCGGAAAACGGGGGCTCCGGCAGGTTTTGACCTGTGGGAGTCCCCGGGATTCATGCGGTGTGCGGTGCGGCGGGCATTATTCCCTCTCGTCGCTTTCCTCCGCGATCTCGTCCATTTCGGCGCCGAGCGCGTCAAGTGCGTCGAGTGCAGGATCGAACGCGTCGTCCTCGTCATCTTCGTCGTCCATCGGGCGGCGGCTGCGGGGATCTTCGTAGTCGTCGAGCGCCATGTTGAAGATGGGCTCGTCAAGCGGCTCGGTGCGTTCCACGTCGATGCCGCGGTAGCAATCCATACCGGTACCGGCAGGGTTCAGGCGGCCGATCAGCACGTTTTCTTTCAGCGCGAGCAGGTGGTCAACCTTGCCCTTGATGGCGGCTTCGGTGAGCACCTTCGTCGTTTCCTGGAAGGACGCGGCGGAGAGGAAGGATTCGGTCAGGAGCGACGCCTTCGTGATGCCGAGGAGCACGGGTTCGGCTTCGGCATAGCGGAGTTCGATCTCACCGGCTTCGCGGCGTGCGTCGATCTCTTCGTTTTCCGTGAGCAGTTCGCTCTGATTGATCGTAACGCCGGACAGAAGAGGCGTATCGCCGCCGTCGGTGACCTTGACCTTGCGGGTCATCTGACGGGCAATGACTTCGATGTGCTTGTCGTTGATGTTGATACCCTGGCTGCGGTAGACCTTCTGGACTTCGAGCAGGATATAATCGTACACGGCGTCGATGCCGTTGATGCGGAGGATATCGGCCGGGTTCTTGTCGCCTTCGGTGAGCGAAACACCGGGGCCGACGTGCTGGCCGTCTTCCACGACGATGCCGGTTCCGAACGGGATCTGATAGATCACGTCTTCGCTGCCGTCGTCGGGCGTAATGGTGATGTTGTGCGTCTTCTTGACAAGCTCGATCTTGACCGTACCGGCCTTCTCGGCGACGAACGCGGTCTTCTTCGGCTTGCGGGCTTCGAAGAGTTCTTCGACTCGCGGCAGACCCTGCGTGATGTTGGCAGCCGCGACGCCGCCCGTGTGGAACGTTCTCATGGTCAGCTGCGTACCCGGTTCACCGATGGACTGAGCCGCGATGATACCGACGGATTCACCGACGTTGACGGGCTTGTCGTTGGCGAGGTCGTAGCCGTAGCAGTGAGCGCAGACGCCGTAGCGGGAGCGGCACTGGAGGACGGTGCGGATATGAACGCGGTCGATGCCGGCGGCGATGATCTTCTTTGCCTGCGCGTCGGTGATCGCGGTGTTGTTTTCGACGATGACTTCGCCGGTCGCGGGATCGACGACGTCGCCGATGACATAGCGGCCGTTCAGTCTGTCCTTGAGCGGTTCGACTTCGGTATTGTCCACGTTGATGGCGGAGACCCAGATACCGTGCGTGGAGCCGCAGTCAACGTCACGGATGATGACGTCCTGCGCAACGTCTACGAGACGGCGGGTCAGGTAGCCGGAGTCTGCCGTCTTCAGAGCCGTATCGGACAGCGATTTACGCGCGCCCTTTGCAGCCATGAAGTATTCGAGGATCGAAAGACCTTCACGGAAGTTCGACTTGACCGGGATTTCAATGGTACGGCCGTTCGTTGCGAACATCAGACCGCGCATACCGGCGAGCTGACGCATCTGTGTCATGGAACCACGGGCGCCGGAGTCTGCCATCATCTTGATCGGGTTGTACCGGTCGAAGTTGGCCTTGAGCGCTTCGGTAACGTCGTCGGTGGTACGGTTCCACAGGTCGATAACGGCCTTGTAGCGTTCCTCTTCGGTCAGGAGACCGCGCTGGAACTGACGGGCGATCTTGTCGACGTCCTTTTCGGCCTGCGCGATGATCGCATACTTTTCCTTCGGGACGGTGATGTCGGCGACGGAGATGGAGATGGAAGCTCTCGTGGAGTACTTGTAGCCCATCGCCTTGATCTCGTCGAGCACGACGGCCGTGGTCGGGAAGCCGTGTACGCGGATACAGCGGTCAAGCAGGTCGCCAAGCTGTTTGGAGCCGACGACGAAGTCGATTTCGAGTTTGAATTCGTTGCCGGGGATCGAGCGGTCTACGTAACCGAGATCCTGCGGGATGTGGCGGTTGAAGATGAGGCGGCCGAGCGTCGCGCGGATTCTGCCGACTCTCTCAACGCCGTCGATGACCTTCTTGACACGCACTTCGATCGGGGCGTGGATGCCGAGCAGACCGTTTTCGTAAGCCATCATGGCTTCGTCGAAGTCACGGTAGCACTTCAGGTTGTTCTCATCGCCCGTGTCGCCGGGTTCGCCGGCCTTGTCGATCGTGAGGTAGAAGGAGCCGAGCACCATATCCTGCGAAGGAACGGCGATCGCGCGGCCGTCTACCGGCTTCAGAAGGTTGTTCGCGGAGAGCATGAGGAAGCGGGCTTCCGCCTGTGCCCCGGAGGAAAGCGGAACGTGAACCGGCATCTGGTCGCCGTCGAAGTCCGCGTTGAAGGCCTTGCAGACGAGCGGATGGAGCTTGATGGCTCTGCCCTCGACGAGGACGGGCTCGAAGGCCTGAATGGACAGACGGTGCAGCGTCGGCGCGCGGTTCAGAAGTACCGGGTGCGACTTGATGACGTTTTCGAGTGCATCCCAGATATCGGGATTGACGCGCTCGACCTTCTTTTTGGCTTCCTTGATGTTCGAGGCCTTGCCGGTCTCGACGAGGCGCTTCATGACGAACGGCTTGAAGAGTTCGAGCGCCATTTCCTTCGGCAGACCGCACTGGTAGATCTTGAGATCCGGACCGACGACGATAACGGAACGGCCGGAGTAGTCTACACGTTTGCCGAGCAGGTTCTGACGGAAACGGCCCTGCTTACCGCGGAGCATTTCGGAGAGCGACTTGAGCGGACGGTTGGACGGGCCGGTGACCGGCCTGCCGCGGCGTCCGTTATCAATGAGCGCGTCCACGGATTCCTGGAGCATACGCTTTTCGTTGCGGATGATGATATCCGGCGCGTGCAGCTCGAGGAGTCTCTTCAGACGGTTGTTGCGGTTGATGACCCGGCGATAGAGGTCGTTCAGGTCGGAGGTGGCGAAACGGCCGCCGTCCAGCTGAACCATCGGGCGGATATCCGGCGGGATGACCGGAACCACGTCGAGGACCATCCATTCGGGATGGTTGCCGGACTTGCGGAAGGCTTCGACGACTTCCAGTCTCTTGATGATGCGGACCTTCTTCTGGCCGCTGGCGGTGGCGAGTTCAGCCTTGAGCTGTTCGGAGAGCGTGGGGATATCCAGCTCTGCCAGCAGTTCCTTGATCGCCTGCGCGCCCATGCCGACGCGGAAATCGTCTTCGTACTTTTCCTTGGCTGCCCGGTATTCGCTTTCTTTCAGAAGCTGATACTTGGCGAGACCCGTGTTGCCGGGATCAATGACGATATAGGAGGCGAAATACAGAACCTTTTCCAGCAGTCTGGGGGAAATGTCGAGGAGCGTACCCATTCTGGAAGGGATAGCGCGGAAATACCAGATATGGGAGACCGGCGCGGCGAGTTCGATATGACCCATGCGTTCACGGCGGACTTTCTTCTGCGTGACTTCAACGCCGCACTTTTCGCAGATCTTGCCCTTGTTGCGGGTGCGCTTGTACTTGCCGCAGAGGCATTCCCAGTCCTTCGTAGGACCGAAGATGCGTTCGCAGTACAGACCGTCGCGCTCTGCCTTGAGGGTGCGGTAGTTGATGGTCTCGGGCTTTTTCACTTCGCCGTAAGACCAGCTGCGGATCATTTCCGGAGACGCCAGACCTATTTTAATAGATTCGAATACATTGCGTTCCATGGACAGAATACCTTCTCTTACTATATATTAATCGGTATGGCACCGAGGGGTTGTTCAGACGGGATCTGCCCCGGAGGCGTTCGGAACAGCTTCCGGGGAGATTTTCTTCCTTATTTAATAGCGCGGGAATCAGAACGTATCGTCGATATCGTCCAGACCGAAGTCGAAGGAGCCGTTTTCGGCTGCGAGGAGTTCGGCGTCGTCCGGTTCTTCCTGAGCGTCGGGATCGAAGCCGTCTTCGGTGAAGGAGTTCATCAGATCGTCGGTCTCCACGGATTCGCCCACGTCTTCCTCGGTGATCTCGTCGCTGCCGTCGGATACGATGTTCGGGGATTCCAGATCGTCGTCGCCGATGGATTCCAGCGGAACCTCCGCGTTGTCGTGGTCGAGGATCTTGATGTCCAGACCGAGGGCCTGCAGTTCCTTGACGAGAACCTTGAACGCTTCGGGGATGCCGGGCGTCGGGATGTTCTGACCCTTGACGATGGCTTCGTA
>JAZUKT010000375.1:0-13605 GCA_045643445.1 Eubacteriales bacterium | reverse complement strand
CCGAGCGTCAGCGAATAGTATGCCGGCAGGATGATCACCGCCGCGATGGCAACGCCGACCGCCGCCCAGAGTCCTGCCCGAAGCAGCGTGCGGATAAAGTGCGCCCGCTCGCCCAGCGGATTCCGCTCCGCCTTATCGAGCATGAAATAGCGGAGGAAGAACCAGACGAGCGTGAAAAGGCAGGTCATATAGCCGATATAGAAATTCGACAGAAGCGCGTAGGCGATGGAGATCACAAACAGTTTATATTTGCCGCGCGTGATCAGCTCGTCCACCGCCAGCAGCACGAGCGGAAACACGATCAGGTTATCCGTCCACATGAGGTTATGCTGCATAACGACCGCATAGGAGGAAAGCGCGTACGCCGTCGAGAGCATGACCGTATAAGCAGGCAGCAGCGGTCTTTTCTTCTCGAGCAGATACCCGAACGTGAGGCCGCAGCAGCCGCATTTCAGCACAAGGATGGTGAAGACCGCCTCCGTCATCATCTTCTTTGGAAACAGCGCCACGATCAGCGAGAACGGGCTCGACAGATAGTAGGCGAACATCCCCATGAACTCGCCGCCAAGCGCCCGGCGGAACGAATAGAGGATGGATTCCCCGGAGGTGACGATGTCGCGGAAGCCTTCGAGAAAATAAACGTACTGCGCGTTCAGATCAAGGACGAGCACGTCCCGCTCTCCGAACGGCCAGACGCGGAGGAAGAAGTAGATCAGAACCATGGCAAACGCCGGGACGACAAAACAGAGCAGAAGCAGAAGGATCCGCTTTTTTCTATCCGTCCGCATATCCGGCGCGAGAGCCGCTGCACTTTCGTTCATGTTAATTCTCTTCTTTCTCCGTATGGTGGATCCGGCGGATGGCGCCCTCGAGCTTTTCCCGCGGCATGACGAGATCCCGGCCGCAGCCCGCGCAGACGATACGGATATCG
This sequence comes from Eubacteriales bacterium, assembly GCA_045643445.1. Lineage (GTDB taxonomy): Bacteria > Bacillota > Clostridia > Oscillospirales > CAG-272 > UMGS1696. The sequence continues at coordinate 12,674 of JAZUKT010000375.1, read as the reverse complement.
CTGCCGACCCGCAGAACGTCAAAATCCAGCGAACCGCACGGGTGCTTTTTCTTCATTTCAAGCCGGTCGCCGACCTCGATTTTCGGTATGGTCATGCCTGCCTCCGCCGATGATAATGGTGTGTCGGATCAGTCTCCGTCCGCCGTCTTCTGTTCCGGCTGTCCGTTTTCCGTGATACCGCCGATCAGGCAGTTCGCCCAAAAGCCGGAGCGTACCATGGGAATACCGATCGCCAGTTTGATGACGTCGGAGAACTGAATGATAAAGTAGATCATGAGGATTCCGAGCGACGTATAACGGCAGAGAATCAGTGAGATGAGCGCCGGTACACAGATCGTATATACGGAATCGAACAGGAACGTCACAAACGTCTTGCCGCCGGAGCGGATGACGAAATAGATCGAATGAATGAGCGCGTGAATCGGGAGAGATGCGCCGGCAACCATCAGGAACTGCGTGGCCAGCGTCTGCACCTCCGGCTCCACCTTATAGAGCCTCGGAATGAACGGCGCGGCGGCGATCAGCAGAAGCCCGATCAGAATATGCAGAACGAGCGAGAGGAACAAAAGCTTGTCCTTGGTGTCGATCGCGCCCTCTCTGTCCTGTGCGCCGAGTTTCTGCCCGATCAGAATGCTGATGGCGGAACCCATCGCAAACATGATCACGCAGAAGAGGTTCCACGCCGTCGTCGTGATATTCATGGCCGCCACGACGACGATGCCGCGGACAGAATAATTCTGATTGATAGCCGTCATGCCGAGCGACCAGAGCACTTCGTTCAGAAGCAGCGGCGTACCGAAAACCGTGATCTTACGAACCAGTTCGCCGGGTACGTGCGCGCTGCGGTAAGCGCCCTCGATAAAGCGGAACTTCTCATGGCGGCGATGCGTGGCAACGGCTACGTAAGCAAGCTCCACGAAACGGGAGAGCACCGTGGCAACGGCCGCACCTTTGACGCCCCATGCGGGAAATCCGAATTTGCCGTAAATGAGCAGATAGTTGAAAACGAGGTTGACGACAATGGCCATAACGCCGCCCGTCATCGGAATGACCGTTTCTCCGGTCTCACGAAGCGTACCGGCATAGGCCTGCACGATGGCAAACGGGATCAGTCCCCAAACCGCCACGGCAAGGTAAGCGCGCGCCTCCTCCAGGGTAACCTGAATCTCCGCAGCGGTATTCTGCTCCGAGCGAAGGAACATCATGACAAGTCCGTCGCCCCAGAGCGAGAAAATAACCATCGCCAGAACGGCCGTCACAAGGCTGAACATCATTTTGAAGCGGAACGTATCACGCATTCCCTTCCAATCCGACACGCCGTAGAACTGCGTACCGAAAATGGAGGCGCCGGACAGTCCGCCGAAAATGGCAAGGTTGAAAACAAATATGAGCTGGTTGACGATCGAGACCGCGCTCATCGGATAGGTCCCGAGCTTGCCGACCATGACGTTATCGAGCAGACTGACGAAATTCGTGATCCCCTGCTGGATGATGATCGGTATGACCAGTACGAGAAGCGCCCGGTAGAAAGCCCGGGTGCCGATGTATTTTTTAAGGAATTTCATGGGGGTTATTCGTTATTACAGTCGATCTTGAAACCGAAGAAGTCCTTCGTATTGTTATAGCAGATGTCGCACACAAGGCTGCCGAGCGTTTCGGGATCGCACGGATAGAGGCCTTCCTCCACCCATTCGCCGATCACGTTGCAGAGGATGCGGCGGAAATATTCGTGGCGCGTGTAGGATGTGAAGCTGCGGCTGTCCGTGAGCATCCCGAGGAATTTGCCAAAGACGCTCAGGTTGGCGAGCTGCTTCATCTGCGCTCTCATGCCGTCGATGGAATCGTTGAACCACCATGCGGAGCCCTGCATGACCTTCGGGAAGCCGTCTCCTGCCGTCTGGAAGGCACCGATGATTGTGCCGAGCGCAGCGTTATAGGACGGGTCGAGCGAATAAACGAGCGTACGGGGCAGACCGGCGCCGCTTTCCATCGAGTCAAGCAGACGGATCAGTTCAATCGGATTCGTCGAGCCGATCGTATCAAAGCCGGAATCCGGGCCGAGTTTCTTAAACATATTGGTATTCGAGTTGCGGTATGCGCCAAGGTGAAGCTGCATGACCCAACCGCGCTTCGTGTATTCGGCCGCGAAGAAGTCAAGCATTTCGCACTGATAAGCGCCAAGCATTTCAGTGGTCACGTCACGGCCGTCAGATGCGAGCGCCGCCGTCAGCGCCTGGTCAGCGGCATATTCGCTCGGTTTCACGAACACGGGCACTTCATCCAGACCGTGGTCAGCCGTGCGGCACCCGAGAGAATCAAAATAATCGAGGCGGTTACGGAGCGCCTGCTTCAGGCTGGCAACGTCTTTGATCTCCACGCCTGCCGCCGCACCGAGCTTTTTGAGATAATCGGCAAGACCGGACTTATGGATATTGACGCACTTATCCGGGCGGAAAGCCGGCAGAACCTTCACAGGGAAAGACTGATCGGCCGCAAGCATCTTATGGTACTCGAGCGTATCGGCCGGATCGTCCGTCGTGCAGAGAAGCTGTACGCGCGAACGGAGGATAAGGTTCCGCACGCTCATGGACGGATCTGCCAGCATCTCCGACGTGAGATTCCAGATCTCGTCCGCCGTTTCCGGGGAGAGGATCAGATCGCTGTTAAAATAACGGCGCAGTTCGAGATGCGTCCAGTGGTACAGCGGATTCCCGATCAGCTGCGGCATGGCTTTCGCATACGCCATGAATTTTTCGTAATCGGAAGAGTCGCCGGTGATATACTTTTCGTCGATACCGGCACTGCGCATGGCACGCCACTTATAGTGATCCTGACCGAGCCACAGTTCGGTGATATTCGCATACTGCCGGTCCTCCGCAATTTCCTTCGGCGGCACGTGGCAGTGGTAATCAATGATCGGCAGCTGCGATGCGTAATGATGATACAGCGCGCGTGCCGTTTCCGAATTCAGAAGAAAATTTCGTCCCATAAAGCGTTTCATAGTGCAGGTCTCCTTATGTTTTGATAAAAATAAACTGTTTTATGATTCCGGCAGAACGGATTTTACCATTCGACTGCCGACAAAAGCGGACGGTGATCGCTGGCTTCCGCTTCCAGAGCCTCCGCTCGGATCTTTTTCATGCCGGCGGAACCGAAGATATAGTCGATCTTCTCCTCGGGCTCGTGAGACGGATAGGTCAGCGCGTCCTTTCCGGCGTCAAGCGATACAAGCCGGTCGTACAGCGGCTCGAGCAGCGGAGAATCCGGCGTCGTATTGAAGTCGCCCATCAGAACAAACGGAAGCGCTTCGTCCCGCAGAACGGAAAGAAGCAGCGAGACGGCGTGTTCTCTGCCTTCCTCCGACAGATCAAAATGCGTCGAAAAGACCGCGATCGGGCGATGATTCCGGCCATCCGGCACTTCGATCACCGCACGGGTCACACTGCGCGGCTCGACACGCACGCCGATCGCATCCGGGATACGGATAACGCGCGCCTCGACGATCGGATAACGCGAAAGAACGGCGTTGCCGTACGGTTCCGTATCGTTTACGTAAAAGGAACGGCCGAAAAAGACGTGATAGCCGAGGCTGGCCGCCATCGTTTCCGCCTGAGCCGTATAGTCGGGCGTCAGACCAAGTCCGCGCACCTCGTTCAGGCCGATGATCTCGGCGCCGCTTTGGCGGATCACCTCCGTCGTCCGGCTGAGGTCGATCGGATTGACGGTCGATTTGGGGCAGCGGTACATATAGCCGTGCTGAATATTATAGGTCATGAAAACGGTCTGCATATCGTAACCTTCCTGTCCGTTTTGTCAGCCGAGCAGCGTTCTGAGATACGCCATTGTACGGCGGAGCTTCGGTACGTCGAGTTCGCTTTCCACCATGACGGGCGATTCAAGCGTGACCGTTCCGGCGTATCCGATGCCGTCGAGGAGCGCGGCGATCTCATCAAAATCCACGCTTCCCTCGCCCGGATGCAGGATCGGCCGCAGCGCCTTGAAATCGCGGTACGTACCGGCAAAATCGCTCACATGGATGTGCTCGATCTTTTCGGTCAGCGCACCGTCTGTCAGGATCTCCCGCGACTGCTCGTGCAGTTTGCCGAAGCGCGTATCGAAAATGAGGCCTGCGCCGCCGAGGAACGGGAGCGCTTTATGCCAGTTCGTCATCGGGTCGCCCCGGTTCGACGGCACGTTCTCGATCAGAAGGCGCACGCCGTATTCCGATGCGATCTCATTCAGCCGCGGCAGGACGGAGATATTATAATCCACGTGCGCGTCCGAATCCATGCCGCCCCACAGATGGAGCACCATCCGACGGGAAGCCAGCGCCCGCGCCATTTCGCAGTTGAGACGGAAATAGCGGATCGCCTCAACGGTTCTCGCTTCCGCCAGATCAGGCCGTCCGTCCGCGTTCAGCACACCGGCCTCCGAGAGCATCGTCCCGATCTCCTTTTCACAGTGCACGACAGCGGGATTGACCCCGGCCATCCGTACCGCGTCGGCGACCCGTCCGAGTTTATCGTAATAGAACGGCAGCATCATCAGTTCCGTGCCGTCCGCCAGTCCTTCGTCCATGAGCGACCGTATCACGCCGAGCGCACGGTCGTACTGGTATCCGTTTCGCCGTCCGACCATCGTCCCGGTCGAAACCAGCAAAGTATGTTTCATTTTCTGCCTCACATCGTATATTTCAAATATCATAATATTCCAGTTATCATGATACATGACTCGTCCCGTTTTGTCAAGCGATTCGGACTTTTTTTACAGATTAAAAAGAATTCTTGTTTTCCCTCTTTTCTTTTTCCGCAGGATGATGTATAATGTATGTTGAATATTTATGGAATCGTCAGCAAAGGAGACGCCCCATGCCCGACACGAACGAAATTCTCGATACGTCCGACATCAGCCTGCTTTATCCCGACGCGGACAGTCTGCGCCGTCATATGCTCGGCGAAGAAGCGGCCGTTCTGTCCGACGACACCGCCGAGCAGCTCGAGCTCTCCTGCCTCATGGATCTGAAAAGCTGCTCCTTCGGCTCGTTCTACACGGCTGACCCCGAGATCATCCTCTACCGGCAGAGCACCTTCGAAGACATGACGGAAAATCCGGAACTCTCGTCCGTACTCCTGAAAATGATCCCGCTCCTCGGCGACATCACGGAACTACGAAAAATGAGTCTCGATTCCGCCGCCTCGAACGAATCGTATTTATACAGCATCACGGAAGTGGAGCTTTACACCTCCCTGCTCGATCATCTGCGCGACAATCTGCTGCCGCTCGCGCCGAAGCTGAAAAGCCCCGCGTTCCGGCGTTTCGCTCAGCGGATCAACACGCTCACGGCCAGCGACTACTACCGCAATCTGAACGAGGAACTGGCGGAGCTGACCGCACGGGTACGCGAGATCAAAAGCGTGACGATCGGCGTCAATCTGGATTCACAGCTGCGGGCTGACCGCGCCGGCGTTCTCTCGGTCAACAACGAACCGTTCAAATCCGGCGAACTGCTCGACAAGATGCTGCGGCTTGACTTCAAGGACGACGAGAGAACGTGCATCGCGCCGCTCGTGGCGTTCAGGAAGGGACAGTCGGACAACCAGCAGCTGGCGCTCACGAACGCCTTCAACGGGGCGATCAACGACGTATTCCGTCAGTCCATCCGCTCCTGGAAAAAAGTCATTCAGCACTATGTGCTCGAAAATACCGATTTTCTCATCCGGCTGATGCCCGAGATCGAATTCGTCACGAAGGCGACGGAGCTGCTTCTCCGGCTGCGCGAGAAAGGCTGCCCGCTCTGCCATCCCGACATCCGTCCGATCGGCGAAAAGGCGTTCGACGCCCGCGGGCTCTGCAACCCGATCGTGGCGACGAAGCTCGATTCCCCCGTCGTGCCGAACGATTTCACTTTCGACGAAAACGGCATGATCTACGTGCTGACCGGTCCGAACCGCGGCGGAAAATCCGTCATCACCTGCGCTGTCGGTCTCGCGTTCGTCATGGCGCAGCTCGGTCTGCCCGTCTGTGCGGATTCCTGCGTGCTCAGTCCGTGCGACGCGATCTACACGCATTTCCCGACCGGCAGCGAGGACACGATCGACAAAGGACGGCTCGGTGAGGAATGCTCCCGGCTCTCCGCTATTTTTGAATCCGTCACGGACGAAAGCCTCGTGCTGCTCGACGAATCGCTCTCCTCTACGGGATCGTTTGAGGGCGCGTACATCGCCGCGGAAGTCCTCGAAGGCTTCTCCATGGTGCGGTGCCGCGGCATCTTCTCGACGCATCTGCACGATCTGGCGGCTTCCGTCGATTCCATCAACGAAGCCTCTCTCCCGAAGGGCGGCGTGAAGATCGACAATCTGGTCGCGGCTATCGAAAAAGGCGACCGCAGTTTCAAGATCCGCCGCGAAAAGCCGGACGGAAAAAGTTATGCCCGCGACATCGCCGACAAGTACGGTCTGTCGCTTGAAAAAATTATGGAAAAGGTGCAATCAAAATGAACGAACTGCTGAAATTACTGGAAAACGACGCGCGTCTCACCCCGGATCAGCTCGCCCTGATGCTCGGCAAGGAGACCGGCGACATCCGCACGATGATTGAAGGCGCCGAAAAAGACGGCGTCATCCTCGGCTACCATACGCTGATCGACTGGGACAAGACGAACCGCGAATACGTCTGTGCGCTGATCGAACTCAAAGTCACGCCGCAGCGCGATCACGGTTACGATCACGTGGCTGAGCTGATCTACAACTACCCCGAAGTGGAATCGCTCTACCTCATGTCCGGCAGCTTCGATCTCGCCGTCATGATCAAGGGCAAAACCATGCGCGAGGTGGCGCTCTTCGTCGCCGAAAAGCTCGCTACGCTCGACGAAGTCACCTCCACCGCCACGCACTTCGTTCTGCGCAAATACAAGGACAACAACGTCGTTTTCGGCGCCGCGCCGGTTGATGAGAGAGGAAACGAATTCTGATGCTTGATTACAGCAAAATCCTGTCCTCGACCGCGCAGGAGATCCAGCCCTCCGGCATCCGAAAGTTCTTCGACATGATCGACAACCTCGATGACGTCATCGCGCTCACCGTCGGTCAGCCGGATTTCGTCACGCCGTGGCACATCCGCGTCGCCGCCATCGAGTCCCTTGAGCAGGGCAAAACCTACTATACGTCCAACAGCGGCACGCTCGCTCTGCGGAACGAAATTTCCTCCTACATGAGCCGCCGCTATCACGTTTCCTACAATCCGGCGAACGAGATCATCGTCACGGTCGGCGGCAGCGAGGCCATTGATCTCGCCATGCGCGCCATCATCAATCCGGGCGACGAGGTCATCATTCCGCAGCCCGCGTTCGTCTGTTACGGGCCGATCTGCTCTCTCGCCGGCGGCGTGCCCGTCTATATCGAAACAAAAGAAGAAAAACGCTTCAAGCTGACGCCCGACGAGCTGCGCGCCGCTATCACGCCGAAGACGAAGCTGCTCGTTCTGCCCTATCCGAACAATCCGACCGGCGCCGTCATGACGAAGGACGATCTCGAAGCCATCGCCAAAGTCCTGCGCGGCACCGACATCATGGTGCTCTCCGACGAGATCTACTGCGAACTGACGTACAGCGGCGACCACGTCTCGATCGCGTCGCTTGACGGAATGCGGGAACGCACCGTCATCGCCAGCGGCTTCTCGAAGACGTATGCCATGACCGGCTGGCGTCTCGGCTACACGCTTGCTCCCGCGGAAGTGACGAAGCAGATGCTGAAGATCCACCAGTACGCGATCATGTGCGCGCCGACCGCTTCCCAGTTTGCCGCCGCCGAAGCCATGAAGAACGGTGACGCCGACGTCGAAATGATGCGGAACGAATACAACCGCCGCCGTCGGTACATCGTGAACGGTCTGAACGCGATCGGCCTCCCCTGCTTCGACCCGGAAGGCGCGTTCTACGTCTATCCGAACGTATCCGCTTTCGGGCTCACGTGCGAAAAATTCTGCGAACGGCTGCTCTACGAGGGCGGCGTCGCCATCGTGCCCGGAACCGCTTTCGGCACCTGCGGCGAAGGCTTTGCACGCATTTCCTACGCCTATTCGCTCAATCACATCACGAAAGCCCTCGACCGGATCGAAAAATTCGTGAAAACCCTTTGATTTTTTCAGAAAAAGTTTCAAAAAATTTCGTTTATCTATTGCATTTTTGATTTTTGTGTGCTATAATAGCCACTGTTGACTATTGTTTATGATTCCATAGATGGAGGTGTATCAGATATGGCAAAGTGCTGCATTTGCGGTAAGGGCGTTACGTTCGGACACAACGTATCTCACTCCAACCGTAAGACCAACAGAGCGTGGAAACCGAACATCAGAAAAGTTAAGGCTGTCGTAAACGGCGAACATACCACCGTATGCGTCTGCTCTCGCTGCCTGCGTTCCGGTAAAGTAGAACGCGCGTAAGTCAGGTTCATCTGTATTCAAAACTCTCCCGTTCCCTATCGGTGCGCGGAGAGTTTTTGCGTTGTATCCCTCATCAACAGAAAAGGACGGATCGCTCCGTCCTTTTTTCGTTATTCGGTTCATTCCGGCAGCAGCCGTATGATATTGCCGCAGCCGAGCATGGCGCTTGACGCTGTCACTTCCCATTTGCCGGGTGCAAATTCCGACGTGATATGTCCGTGGATATGCCCGCACAGATACAACTTCACCGGGCAGGCATCGGACGTCAGATATTCCATGAACGCGGGATCCTGCTTCGCCGACATATTATAGTAGGGATCCAGTTTCTCGAAGAAAGCCCGGTTCGCGTCCGTCATGACCGGGATGTGCATGAGCAGCACCGGCGTGCATCCATCCTCGGCTTCCTCCCGGAAATGCGCAAGTCCTTCCGCCGAAACCTTCTGCTCCGTATTATTGAGGGCGATCAGTTTCAGTTTCCCGAGCGGGAGTGCCTGCCATTCCCGATGATCCCCCATGAAGGCGGCGTAATCGTCGAAATCCTCCATCTCGTGATTGCCGCGCGCCCAGATGTACGGCATGTTGAGTTTCGCCAGCGAGCGGCTCAGGCAGCGGATATTCGCAGCCGTATGGCATTCAAACAGATCCCCCGTGATGACGAGCGCATCCGGTTTCAGCTCGTTCGCCAGATCGACGTAGCGGTTCAGATACCCCGCCATCGGCTGAACGTGCTCCGGCTCGGTGGAGTCTCCGAACGCCTTCGCAAAACCAAAGCGCGTTTTTTCCCAGCGATGCGTCTGATATTCGGCCTCATTCTTTTCGTCTTCCGTGCTCTCTTCGTCCCATTCGTGCAGATGCAGATCGCTGATGTGCAGAAGCGTATAGGCTTTATCAAGTCCCGGCAGGCGATATTCAAGTGTTTTTAACTGAAAGAACGGATCCATGGCGTTCTCCTTTTCGTTTATTCCGTTTGATTATAACGCAGAACGGCGGCGCTGTCAAGTTGTCTCCCGCGTATTGTCAAAATGCAGGATCCCGTCGGCGATCCGATCCGGCACGTCGGTGAAATGGCCGCCCGGATTCATCGTCAGCTCCGTTTCGATCCCGTAACCCGACAGAATCGCGGCTGACTCCCGTGTGGCTTCCTCGACCGTCTGCATCCGCGCGTTCTTGGTCTCCTTTTCCCGGTCGCCGAGAGAAAGATACACGTGTCCGAGTGTCGCAGTCGGCTGATGCGTGCGCAGATAATCCGTAAATCCGTCGTACCAGAGCGAGCCGGACATAGAGGCCGCATAAGCGAACCGATCGGTCTGACACGTGCTCCACAGAGCGAACAGCCCTGCGAGAGAATACCCCGCGATGCCGCGCCGGGTGACGGGATGACCGAGCAGTGCTTCCGCCTCCGGCATAATCGTATCGGTGAGCAGACGGAGGTAATCGGGCGCTCCTCCGGCAAAATCGCTGCCGCCGCGGAACACCTTATCGGCCGGCCACGGAGACAGTTCCGCGTTCCAGTCGGCGCTTTCGATGACGATGAGGTCGGGTGCGTTCTCCGGCAGGCGGGTGCGCAACTGAAACGCGCCGTGCAGTTGTTCGTGCAGGTACAGGATGCGTCCGTCCGGCTTCTTCGACGGGATCAGGCACACGGCGTGATCGGCGATGTCAGCGAAAACAAGCCCGTCCGTCAGCCGTGTCAGCCGCTCGAGGATCGTCGTATCCGCCGGGCAAAAATCAAACTGCGGGATCTCGTCCGTGCGGATCCAGCGCATTTCGCTGTGTTCGAGCAGCGTCGGTCTTCCTTCCGTGATCGTCGCCCAGAGAAGCGTCAGATGCACGGTGATATCGGGATATTCGTGCGTAACGTCGCAGAAAACGTCCCCGACGGCTGTGCCGATGTCGAGTTCCTCCCGCAGTTCCCGTGCAAGCGCCGTTTTCGCGTCCTCCCCCGGCTCGATCTTGCCGCCCGGGAATTCCCAGAGCAGCCCGCGTTTTTTATGTTCCGGCCTCCGGCAGATGAGAAATCTCCCCTTCTCCCAGATCAAAGCCGCTACTACTTCTACACTCATGTTTATGACCACCCTTCCGTTCTGTACGGATCTGTACGGAAAAAAACGCCGAACTCCCGCGGAATCCGGCGCTTTTAATCTTACATGAAGTTCTTGTGGATGTAGTCGGAGGACTGCTTGATCGAATCAAACGGATCGCCCGGGCAGTAGTCCTGCTCCACGACGAAATGCTTGATGCCGGTCTTGACGGCCGTGTCGATGATGCCTTCCCAGTACAGGTTGCCGTTGCCGATCTCCGTGATGTACTGACCTTCGCCGTTTCTGCCTACGTCCTTGAGATGCAGGATCTCAATGCGGCCGGTGAGTTTTTCGATCCAGTAGCGAACGTCGCAGCCCGCGCACTGCAGCCAGCAGGTATCAAGGCAGAAGGACGTTCCTTCGGGATCGAGTTCTTCGACGAGCATATCCATAATGGTCTTGCCGTTATCCATCTTGATGAATTCGTGGCTGTGGTTATGATAGTCGAAGCGGAAACCGTACGGTTTGATCGCTTTTGCGAGTTTATTCGCCCGTTCGATGAAGACCTTGACGTCCTCGACAGACTTCGGATGGAAACCGCCGATACCCATGACCTTGCAGCCGAGCGTCTCGTGCATCTTCATGGCGGCATCGGGATCTTCTGTCATTCTGTCAAAGCTGTCGTGCGTACCGCAGATGGCGATCCCCTCTTCTTTCGCCATCTTGGCGAATTCTTCATACGGAAGCGGGAGACCTGCCGTCTGTGCTTCGTCGTAGCCGAGTTCCTTGATTTTTCTGAACGTGCTGCGGATTTCCTCTGCCGAGCCCATCGCGCTGCGGACGGTATAAAGCTGCAAACCGAGTTTCTGAATTTTCATGGTGTTATTTCCTTCCCTATCTATCGGCATTCAGGATCACATAAAGTTCTTGTGGATGTAGTCGGAGGACTGCTTGATCGAATCAAACGGATCGCCCGGGCAGGTATCCTGCTCGACGACGTAGTACTTGACGCCTGCCTTTTCGGCCGTTTCAAGAATGCCTTCCCACCAAAGGTTGCCGTTGCCGATTTCCGTGATGAACGGGCCGTCTGCGTTTCTGCCCATGTCCTTGAGGTGCAGAATGTCGATGCGGCCGGCAAGTTTTTCGATCCAGCCGCGAACGTCTGCGCCGCCATGCTGGATCCAGTACGTATCAAGGCAGAAGGAAGTCGTTTCGGGATCCATGCCTTCCGCGAGCATATCCATGATCGTCTTGCCGTTATCCAGTCTGACAAATTCGTGGCTGTGGTTATGATAGGTGAACTTGAAGCCGTACGGATGGACGTTCTTACCGATCGTATTCGCGTTCTCGATGAAGCATTCCACGTCATAGGCAGACTGCGGATGGAAACCGCCGATACCCATGAATTTGCATCCGAGCGTATCGTGGATTCTCATGGCCTCGTCGGGATCGTTCAGCATCAGGCCCATGCCCTCATGCGTACCGCAGATCTCGATGCCTTCTTCTCTTGCGATGCGGCCGAACTCCTCGTAGGAAAGTTCGCAGCCGGCCGTCTGGGCAACGTCATAGCCGAGCTCCTTCATCTTACGGAAGGTCGCGCGGACGTTTTCCGGCGTGCCGAGCGTGTGACGGACGGTGTAAAGCTGCAGACCGAGTTTCTGAATTTTCATGATGCTATTCCTTTCGCTGACCAAATTGTCGTTATTTGTATTGTACACTACTGCCGCCGCATTTGCAAGAGGATGGGCGCATTTTCCCGGAGTTTTTTCCGGCGCCGGACGCGCGTCTCTCCCCCGCAATTTATGAAAAACTTTTCGAAAAAGCCTTGACAAAAGGACGGTGATGTTGTATAATGACTTCGTTCTGCGGAACAAATTGAATATGCGGGTATGGCGGAATTGGCAGACGCGTTAGATTCAGGTTCTAATGGGGGCAACTTCGTGAAGGTTCAAGTCCTTTTACCCGCACCAAACAGGAATAATCCGAACTTCGTTATCAAAGGTGACGCGTTCGGATTTTCTGTTATGTTCACTTATCCGAATTTCAACAAGAAGAAATGAACTGAAAGCGAGGGTCACACGCCCTCGCTTTTTCAGCGCAAAGAAGTCAAGCATTCGTTTATATCGACAACAACGGATTGATAATTGTTTTTTTGAAAATTCGTGCTATAATTTAACCGTAAGCTTACAGAATACATATTTGAGAGGTACTATA
>JAZUKT010000374.1:0-2706 GCA_045643445.1 Eubacteriales bacterium | reverse complement strand
TTCCGCGAGACCGAACATGGTCACGGTCGATCATCAGATGACGGCCGAGGAGGCGCGCGGCGAGGTGATCGGGCAGATCGTCCGCAGCGGCGTTTACCTCGATGACCGCGGCGTGCTTGAAGCGATGGATCCGGGACTCAGCGGACAGGTTGTGGATGTGAAAGAGAAAAACGGGACGCTGACCGGCTCGGCGAAGGCGGTACTGCTGGATGCGGAGGCATTCGGCACGCTGTGCGCAGACCTCGACGACGTGCTCGGGAAAATCGCCGGCGAAATGTGCGGCGGACAGGCCGGAGCGCAGCCGCAGCAGACGGGGAATCAGCTCCCGTGCGCGTACTGCGACCATCGGCTGATCTGCAGGCGGCGTGATACCGGGGAAGGACAGACGAATGAGTAACAAGATCAAATATACGAGCGCCCAGCAGGCGGCCGTCCGATACGGCGACGGAGATCTGCTGCTCTCGGCGGCTGCGGGAAGCGGCAAAACGGCGGCGCTCACCGGGCGGATCACGGAACTGATTCGGGACGGACGGGCGCGGCTGTCGGAAATGCTCGTCGTGACGTTCACGCGCGCGGCGGCCACCGAAATGCGGAGTCGGATCGCCAAGCGGCTGCAGGATATGGCAGCAGAGGACGGTCATGACGGCGAAACGGTCGAACGGATCACCCGCGCGATCTCGGAGGTGCCGTCGGCGGATATTTCGACGATCCACTCGTTTCTGCTGAAGGCGCTGCGTCCGCGGTTCCCGTCGCTCGGGCTTTCTCCCGACACGCGGATCGGGGAACAGCGGATCCTTGACACGATGCGTGCGAAGGCGATGCGCGAGACGGTGGACGATTTCTTCGCCGGGCGTGTGAAAGACGCGGATCCGGCGGATTTTGTCGCGCTTGCGGACGTGATCGGGCAGGTACGCGATACGTCAACGGTGGACGCGGAGCTTTCGTGGCTGACGGCGAAACTGACGGAATGCGGCCTCGACGAGCGGGCGCTGTTCGATTATGCGGATCGGATGGAGCGCTCTGCCTCGATGCCGCTCTTTGAGACGGATTTCGGCCGGGTACTCGCCGATGCGGTGCGGGAGCTGCACGGGCATTACCGCGCGGTGTTCGGCGAACTGTGCCGTGAGATGGCCGCAGAGCCGGATTCGTGGGCGAAGTATGCCCCGGCGGCCGCGGAGATCAACGGCTGGCTCGACGCGGTCGGAATGGCGCTCGAGGCCGGGGATTTTGCGGGACTGCGGGCGGCGCTCGCGTCCTATCATCCCGAACGGCTGGCGACGCTTCGGAATCCCTCGGAATCGGCGGCCTGCTTCAAGGCTTTCCGCGAGGAATTCAAGAAATCCGTCGAGGCGGTCTCGGCAAATCTGGCGCCGGGCGACGGCGAAACGGCGGAAGCGGCCCGACAGACGGCGCGGCTCCTGCGATCGGCCGGAACGGTCTGCGGCGTCTATTTCGCGCGGCTTGCCAAAATGAAGCGCGACGCGGGATTGCTCGATTACGGCGATCTCGAAACGCTCGCGCTGAAACTGTTTATCGGCGAAAACGGCGAACCGACGGCGGCTGCCCGCGAGGTGGGCGCATCCTACCGCTATCTGTTCGTCGATGAATATCAGGATACGAACGAAATTCAGGACAAACTGTTCGGCGCGCTGTTCGGCGATGCTGTCCGCTTCATGGTCGGCGACGTCAAGCAGTCGATCTACCGTTTCCGCGGCGCCGATCCGGCTGTGTTCACGCGCCACCGTGCCGAATGGACGAAAATCGACCCGGAGACCGTGGAAAACGGACGCGCGGACTACGCGGCGGGGCACTCGCTTTTCCTCAGCGAGAACTTCCGTTGCGCGGAGCCGGTCGTCGCCTTCACGAACGCGGTGTCGGAGACGATCCTGCCCGGCAGCGGCACGCCGTTTGATCGGGAAGACCGGCTGATCCACGCGCGGGAAGAGAAACCGGGCACGGAGCCGAAGCCGGTCGAGGTCGTGCTGATCGAAAAAAGGCGGCGCGGCAAGGACGAAGAGCCCGATGAAAACGCGCCCGACAATCCCGAGGCGGAATACGTGGCGGATCGGATCGCCGCGATGCTCGCCCGGTACGATGATGCGGGAGAGCGCCTTGTCCGGCCTTCGGATATCGCCATTCTCCTGCGCAGTCCGTCCACGAGCGGCACGGCGTATCTCGAAGCCCTCGAGCGGCGCGGGATCCCGGCACGGCAGCAGACGGAGCGTCCGCTCAGCGACTATCCGTCGGTGATGCTCCTCACGTGCCTCCTGAATCTGGCGGACAATCCGCTGCGGGATGTGACAACGGCGGGCGCGATGCGCAGTCCCGTTTTCGGCTTCCCGATCGGGGAACTGGTGACGCTCCGCGCGGAGGCGGGCGAACTGCCCCTGTACGTCGGCGTGACGGCCGCGGCGGCGTGGTCGGACGAACGGGCGTCAAGTCAGGCGGATCAGGCGCTGCGCGAGAAATGCCGCGTGCTGATCGAGTGGCAGGAACGTCATGCTGCGGCGGCGCGCTCCCTCACGGCGGACAAATATCTCGAATATCTTCTGAACGATACGTCGTTCTTCTCGCTGCCCGGGATCAGCGGCAACGGTGCGGAACGGGATGCCGTCAATCGGTTTGCGGCGCTCGCCCGTACGTATGAGGACAACGGGTCGGCCGTGATCCGGTTCGGCGGGCTCTCCGGCTTTCTCACGTTTTTGG
>JAZUKT010000373.1:0-7582 GCA_045643445.1 Eubacteriales bacterium | reverse complement strand
AAAATTTCCGCGAGGATCCGCTCCTGCGGCGCCGTCAGCGAGAAGAACGAATCGACAAAAACGCTCTTGCCCGCAAAATACGGATGCGCCGCCAGCGTCCCGATGAGCGTATCGTACAAGTCGCCCCGGTCAACGGCGTCTTCGTGCAAGAGTTCGTTATACGCGGCGTACACGAGCACGGCGTCCGAGAGGCGTTTGGCAAGATCGCTGCCGCCCTCTCCGTTTTCTTCGAGCGAACGGAGCGCCTTTTCCGCCTCAGCCGGGGTAACGCCCGCCGTCTTCAGTTCATCGACCGCCGCCATCAGCCGCGGGATATTGCGCTCCTCGTGTCCGGCGTCCGATTTCGCGTCCGGCTTCGGAGCGCCGCCCGTATAGACCTGCAGGCTGTCCCACGTCCCGAGCATGGCGCGCCAGATGAGCAGGCTCCGGCTTCCTTCGTCGATCACGGGCTCGGACAGGCCGCCGTAGGTGCGGAAGACCGTATTCGCAAGCCGCGTGAAATTCGTGATTTCCAGCCGCAGATTGGCAGACGCCGGCAGAGCTGCCGCAAGCCGCGATTCCCACGCCACGGTCTGCTGTTCCGGCACGAGCAGAACGAGCTCGCGTTCCGGGATCGCCAGTGCCGAACGGATCGCCTCGATGACCGCGGTGCTTTTGCCGGATCCCGCGCGCCCGGTGAAGAAATGGATCATAATCGTTCCCTTTGTCGTATCATTATCCGAAAAGACCGCACATCCGCTGTCGGACGCACGGTCTCTCTGTTGTTTTTCGTCTTATTCGTCGATCTTGGCGAGAATGACCTTCGCGGCCTGCTCGCTGTCAGCCCAGGTATCGTACGGGGAGACGAACACCTCGCCGACCGACATGGCGATATGGACGCCGTTCGAGCCGGTGAAGCCCGTGCAGCCCGTCGTGCCGATCCGCTGACCCTTCGTTACCACGTCACCGACCGACACCTCCGTCGAGCCCATGTTGTAGTACCAGGTCTTCAGGCCGTAGCCATGTTCGATGACCACCATGTTGCCGGTGTAGGTGAGGCTGCCCGCGAAGACGACCTCGCCCGCGTTCCATGCGAGAACGTCCAGGCCGGGGTTCGCCGCGTAGTCGATACCGTTATTGCGGTAGGTGGGCGTCTCACGGTAGTTGAGGTACACGTCGCGTCCGAAGCCGCGCAGGAACGTGTAGGCATCGCACTGCAGGAACGAGCCGGAGAAGTACCGCGTTTCGGAACCCTTCGCCATCAGTTCCTTCGATTTCGTTTCAAATTCGTCGAGCGCCGCGTCGGAACGGCAGGCGTCGATCACAGCCTCGTCGAGGGAGTAGTAGGAAACCTTTTCGCCTTCGTTTTCAACGGAGAGGACGAGATCCTTCTTCGTCGTGCCGTAGGTCAGGGTGATCGTATAGAGTCCTGTCGGCGTATCGCTGTCAACCGCCAGCAGACCGACTGCCGTCATATCGCCCGCCGGATAGAAGGTGACGGGATAATTGACGTCCATCGTGCTCGTGACGGTGATGGTCTCGGGTTTCGTAACGCTCGTCGCCGTGATCGCCGTGAACTTGCCGGCTTCCACCTTCGTCATACCGAGGAAGAAATCGGCGGGCGCGGAAACGTACGCCTTGAAGCGGTAGTTGGTCTGGCCGCTGAACGTGCGCGCCGGATCCTCGTACCACTTGGCGGTCACGTCAACCGTCACCTGCTTCGAGCTGTCGAGTGTGAGCGTGGAAAGCCCGTCCAGTCCGGCGTCATAGAGGATCTCGCCTCCGTCTGCGCCGATCACCACGCGGGCATAGTCGGGATCGGTCTCAAACGCAAGGTTCAGGCCGCCCTCGATCTCGTAGGTCTCGGTCTCGTCGAGCGTCTGACCGGTCACGTCCTTTTCGATGTATTCGCCGGCGTAATTCTTATAGTTCCACGTCGCACCGTCCGGCACCACAGCCTGCGCGCCGCCGAGCGTCAGAGCCGGGATCGCGGAGGCTTCGTAGAGGCTTTCGGCATAGACCGTCGTGATGAACGCGGAGGCGTCCTCCTCATTCAGCTGATAGACGGTACCGTCCGCGGCCTTCATGTAGCAGGCCTTCGGGTCGGTCGAATAATAATATTCGGCGGCATCCCCGCGGATCTGCGTCGAGACGGTGACGTTGAAGCATTTCTCCTGATTCAGTGATTCGGGCAGCGAAACGATCGGCTGCGCCCGCTTCTTCGTCTTCAGGAAAAGGTCGATCATGCGGCCGGCTTCTTCTTCGTCTTCTTCCTTATTGAGCGTCACGCTCTTGCCGTTCAGATCGCTGATCGTCACGGAAACGGCGGTCTTATCGCTCACCGGAGAAGTCTGCGTCTTATGATAACTGGCGATGGCAACGACCGTCGGAATAAAGCAAAGCAGCACGACCAGTGCTATAAGCAGCTTTTTTTTCACGGATGGTTCCTCCCTTTGGGAATATCTTCCGGGATATTCTCCCGTCATGCGTCATCTTTCGCTTTTCATTATATCGGAAAACGTGCGAAAAATCAAGGGGAATGGCAAATTTGTGCGTTTCAGAGCGCCGTCTGAATGAGCCGGTCGATCACTTCGGAATACGAAATTCCTTCGTTCATCATCATTTTCGGGTACATGGAGATCGGCGTGAAGCCCGGCAGCGTGTTGATCTCGTTGAAGACGAACTCGCCCTCCGCCGTATAGAAGAAATCGACGCGCGCGAACGTCCGGCAGTCGAGCGCCTTGAAGATCCGCTCCGCGTAGCCGCGCACTTCGTCCTGCTTTTCCGCACTCAGCCGTGCAGGCAGCCAGAACATGGACGCGTCGCTCACGTATTTCGTTTCGTAATCGTAGAATTCCGCGGAACCGGGGTCGATCTCCGCCGGATGCGCGACGGTGTACCGCCCGTTTTCCTCAAGCACGGCCACTTCGACTTCCGTGCCGGTGATGCATTCCTCGATGAGCACCTTGCTGTCCTCGCGGAGCGCTCGGTGAACGGCCTCGGCGAATGCCTGACGCGTTTTCACCTTCGTCACGCCGACGGAGGAACCGGCTCTCGCGGGCTTCACGAACATCGGATAACCGAGGAGGTCTTCACATTCCGTCCGGAGAGCGGCCATTCCGGCGCAGGTCTGCACGTCCGCCGTGCGCACGACTTTCGCCTTCGCCTGACGGATGCCCGTTTCGACGGCCACGATATCCTTCGTCACCGCCTTGTCCATGCATACCGCGGACGACTGGCAGTCGCATCCGATCACGGGAATCCCCGCGACCGCGAACAGTCCCTGCAGCGTGCCGTCCTCGCAGAATTTTCCGTGGATCATCGGGAGCACGGCGTCAATGGTCAGCGTTTCGGTCACACCGCCGCGATCTGCGGTCAGCGTACCGGCAGCCAGATCGACGGAGATCGGATACACCGGCCCCTTCGTCAGCCACGTATCGGCCGCGATGTCGGCGGGATCGCCCTCAAAAAGGTAAAACCGCCCTTCCCGGCTGATGCCGCCGAGATACACCCGGTATTTCGTCTGATCAAGATTGTTATAAGCGCCCGTCGCGGACGAAAGAGAAACCTCGTATTCCGAAGATTTCCCGCCAAACAGCAAAAGAATGGATTTCATAGTAACGTCGCCTTTCTATTCTCCCGCGCGGGAGGATTTTTCACTGATTTTCAGAAGATATTCGACCGAATCACGGAGCGCCTGCCAGCTGGCGTGGATCACGTCGGACGATACGCCCACCGTGCCCCAGACGGAGGTGCCGTCGGTCGATTCGATGAAGACGCGGACCTCGGAGGCCGTCGCCTTCGAATCAAGCACACGGACGCGGTAGTCAGTGAGGTGCATCCCGCCGATCACCGGGTAGAATTTGCCGAGCGCACGCCGAAGCGCCTCGTCGATCGCGTTGACCGGGCCGTTTCCTTCGCCCGCCGTCAGATATTCGCGTCCGTCCACGGCGATCTTGATGACCGCCGACGCCGTGAAGGATTCGCGCTCCTCCTCGACCTTTTCGTCCACGATGACTTTCAGGCTGATGAGATCGAAATAATGTTTCCGGCAGCCGAGCGCCTCGTCAAACAAGAGCGCCAGCGACGCGCCCGCGTTCTCGTATTCGTAGCCGCGGCTTTCCTTATCCCGGATCAGCTCCGCCGCCCGCAGAACGCGCGGATCCGATTTAACGAACGTCTCATGCGGCGCGTATTCCGACAGCTTGTCGATGACAGCCGCGCGGCCGCTCAGTCCGCTCACGAGAATGTTGCGCACGTTGCCGACCGTCTCCGGCCGGATATGTTCAAAGGAACGCGGCGTCTTCGTCACACCGTCGATGTGAGCGCCCGCCTTGTGCGTGAACGCGTAGCCGCCGACGAACGGTTCGTTCTCCGAGAAGGAGAGGTTCGCCGCCTCGTTGACCTTGCGCGCCGTCGCCGTCAGAACGCCGATCCGCTCGCCGATGCAGTCAAAACCGAGCTTGCACTGGAGCACCGGGATCACGACGTCGAGATTCGCGTTGCCGCAGCGCTCGCCCATGCCGGAGACCGTACCCTGCACGTGAGCCGCGCCCGCCAGCACCGCCGAAACGGAGCAGGACGCCGCCATGCCCATATCGTTATGGCAGTGGGTGCCGATCACGCGGTCGGGAAAACGGCGGCAGACGCCCTCCGTCACAAGCCCGATCACGTCCGGCAGCATCCCGCCGTTCGTATCGCAGAGGACGACCCGCGACGCGCCTGCCTCAAACGCGGTCTCCACCACGCTGAGGGCAAAGTCCGGGTTGTCCGCATAGCCGTCGAAGAAATGCTCCGCGTCAAAGAGGACTTCCTTGCCCGCCGCGCGGAGATACGCGATGCTCTCCCGGATCATACGGAGGTTTTCCTCCTCCGTCGTGCCGAGCACGTCCGTCACCTGATAGAGCCACGCCTTGCCGTACAGCACAGCCGCCGGAACCGGGGCCGCCGCCGTCAGCCGGAGCAGCGCGTTCTCCTCGGCCGCCTCGCCGACCCGGCAGGTCTGGGCAAACACGGCCAGTCTGGCGCATCGGAGCGACTGCTGCACTGCGCCAAGAGAATCAAAGAACGCCGCCGTCTTCTCGTCCGTCATCATGCCGGCTTCTATATAGGATACGCCGAGCGCATCGAGCGCGTGAATCACGGTAATCTTATCATCCCGCGAAAACTCCACGCCCGCGCCCTGTTCGCCGTCCCGCAGCGTCGTATCGAAAATTTCTATCTTCATGATTACCTCGTACCGGCTCAGACTTTTTTCGTATCGGCGCATTCCCGCCATTTGTTGATCGCGCCGAGGTACGCCTTGATGGAGGCCTTGATAATATCGGTCGAAACGCCGCGGCCGCTGTACGTCGTACCGTCGTCTCCGCGGATCTTGACCTTCGCTTCACCGAGTGCGTCCGCGCCTTCGGTCACAGCCGTGATGTTATAGCTGAGCAGTTCCACCGATTCCGCGCCGGACAGCCGGTTGATCGCGTGGAACGCCGCATCCACAGGTCCTTCGCCGGGCGCCGCTTCCGTTTCGATGTGCCCTTCCTCCGTGCCGTCCTTGACGTGCAGCGAGACGAGCGCCATCGCCTTGATCTGGTTCCCCGACTGGATCTGGAACGTGTGGAGCATATACCGTCCCTCGAGCGAATCGAGATATTCGCCGATGATGGCGCGGATATCCTCGTCCGCCATGACCGGCTTCTTCGCCGCGATCTCCTTGAACCGCGCGAACGTGTGATCCACGCCCGCCTTATCGAGCGAATACCCCATCTGCGCGACGCGCTCCGCGAAGGCGTGCCGTCCGCTCAGTTTGCCGAGAACGATCGTATTCGAGTTCAGTCCGACGTCCGCCGGATTCATGATTTCGTAAGTCTGCCGCGCCGCCATGACGCCGTGCTGATGGATGCCGCTCGCGTGCGCAAAGGCATTCGCGCCGACGACGGCCTTGTTCGGAGCGACCGGAACGCCCGCAAGCGATGCAACAAGGCGGCTCGTTTCGGTGATCTCCTTCGTACGGATGCCGCAGACGAGCGCTTCCCCGTTCTGCCGGATCGCATCCTGCCGGACGGTGAGCGCCATCACGATCTCTTCCATGGAGGCGTTGCCTGCCCTCTCTCCGAGTCCGTTGACGCAGCATTCCACCTGCGTGGCGCCCGCCTCGACGGCAGAGAGCGAATTGGCGACCGCCATGCCGAGATCGTCGTGACAGTGTACGCTGATTTCGTACTTCCCGGGCACGTTCTCCCGGACTTCCCGGATCAGCCGGGCAAATTCATGCGGCGTCGTGTAGCCGACCGTGTCGGGCACGTTCAGAACGTCCGCACCGCTCTCCGCCGCCGCCCGGTATGCTTCAAACAGGAACGCGGGGTCGGTGCGCGTGGCGTCCTCCGCCGAAAATTCGATTTCTCCGAATGCGCCGAGCCCCTTCGCGTACGAGATCCAGGTGCGGATCCGCTCGAGGCATTCGGCACGGGTGATCTTCAGTTTGGCTTCGAGATGCACGTCGCTCGTCGCAATGAACACGTGCAGTCGGGCGTCCGTCAGCGGCTCCAGCGCCAGCGCCGTCGTGTCGATATCGCTCTGCATCAGCCGTGCGAGAGCCGAGACGCGCATCGTGCCGAGTTCCCCGTTCGCCGAGGCCGCGGCAATCGCCTGCACCGCGTCAAAATCGCCCTTCGAGGCAGCCGGGAATCCCGCTTCGAGCACGTCGATCCCCGTTTTCGCCAGCCGGCGCGCAATATCCAGTTTCTGTACGACGCCGAATCGCACGCCCGGCATCTGTTCGCCGTCGCGCAGCGTTGTATCTACCAAACGGATGTCCATGTCAATCCCCCGTTTTCGTTATCGTCTGATTTCCACGCCGCGGTCGCGTCCCGAAAGATCCGCATATCCGCGGCAGTCATATCCGTATTGTCCGGCGAGCGCTTGTACCGCTGCCCGCTGTGCCGATCCGTGCTCGATCAGCAGGACGCCGCCCGCCTTGAGCCGCTTCGGCCACGTCGACAGGATCGCGCGGATGAGGGAAAGTCCGTCTCCCCCGTCCGTCAGCGCGCACCGCGGCTCGTATGCGAGTTCCGGCTCGAGCGACGTCATTTCGTCTGTCGTGACATAAGGCGGATTCGCGGTGATCACGTCGAAAGTCTCCCCCGGCAGCAATCCGCCGTCCGCCGCATCGCCGACCAGCACCCGGCACCGTTCGCCGAGTCCGAGTCGGGTCAGATTGCGCCGCGCGGTCTCCGCCGTTTCCGGGATCAAGTCGACCGCCGCGCCCGTCGTGTTTTTCGTGTTTTCGAGAACCGCCGCCGCGATGCAGCCGCTCCCGGTACAGAGATCGAGCAGCCGCCCGCCCTCCGGCAGATATCGGCTCGCCCGTTCCGCCGTCACTTCCGTATCCGCGCGCGGGATCAGGACGGTTTCGTTCACCTCGAACGGAAGCCCCATGAATTCCCATTCGCCGAGCAGATACTGCAAGGGATAACGGCTCTCGCGCCGTCTGACGGCTTCTTCCAGTTCCGCGGATCCGATCGGCCGATCCGGCTCCGCAAGAAGGACAGCCCGGCCGATTCCCGCAAAGCGTTCGATCAGGCAGCCTGCCTCAAAGGCGGCGTCCGGG
>JAZUKT010000372.1:0-2042 GCA_045643445.1 Eubacteriales bacterium | reverse complement strand
TTTGTCGAGCTAAAAGAAACAACCCGCTGAAAAGTTTTTCTTTTTCAGCGGGTATCTTTGTCTCATGCCATAGCAAGCAGGGAAATTATATATAATTTCCGAATAGTGAAATATTTGCCTACGGCAAATGTGAAATAATCGCATAGCGATTGTGAAATATTGCTTCGCAATGTGAAATGAAATTAATCCCTTTTTCACGACCGCAGGCATTTCACACGCCGCAGGCGTATTTCACATCCGCAGGATATTTCACAAATCCCGGCAGGGATTTATTTCGTTTTCGGCGCGTGATGAAAACGCTTAAAAAACATCCTTATCAACACGCGCCGAATGGATGAAGGCGGCTTTTGTTTTGTCCTATTCTGTTTTACTGCACGGCGGGCACGAAGGAATGCGGGAAGAGCCGACACGCTCTTTTCCCGATCACCTTAACCGTTGGCGATTTTGCTGAGCGAACGGACGCGGAGAGCGCGCTCGTAAACTTCGGCGAGATAGTCTTCGATCGTCATCTGCTGATAGCGGTCGTTCGTATGGCGGCCCTCGTGATTGGTGATGGTCAGCTCAAACGTGTACGGACCGGTAAAGCCGTGCGCGTCGAGGCGGGAGACGATGTTAGCCCAGTCTGCAGCGCCGTCGAAGGGCATCATATGCGCGTCGTCGAGGAACGTGATCTTCTCGCCCGTGATGCCGACGTTGTCGTTCAGATGGACGGCGGCCAGACGGTCACCGTAGAGGGCGAGCATATCCTCGGAACGGTTGTAGCACATTTCGTGACCGGTGTCGAGGCAGAATCCGACGTAGGGATTGCCCTTGGTCGCATCCATGGCGGCGGCGAGGTATTCTTCACCTTCCGTGTTCTCGATCGCCATCACTACGCCGCGCTTTCTCGCGTGTTCACCGACACGGGCAAAGCGTTCGGCGCCGATCTCGTTCGGTTCGTGCTTGTCGAAGCCGATGAAGGCGTGCGAGATCATTACGGGCACTTCGACGTCAGCGCAGGCGTCCAGACAGCGGCAGAGTTCCGCTTCCGCATCGTCGCCCACTTCGCCGGAGACCCACATTTTGTCGATGCCGCCGAACGGTGCGTGAATGGACTGATAAAAGAGCCCGTTCGCCCGACCGGCAGCCGCCCATTCTCTCGGATTGCAGCGACCCCACCAGCCGGTGAAGAAGCCGTCAAATCCCGCCGCTTTCAGCTTCGGAAATATCTCGATTTCGCTGTACGGGAAACCGAAATTGGCTGTCATACAGATTTTTGCTTTCATATCGCTCCCCTGACTTATGGCGGCTTATTCGGATTTCGGCAGCCAGCCGATCTCGCCGAACCAGTTGCGGAGCAGCGGCTTCCACTGTGCCACGTGCGGATTTTCGAGCGAAAGCCCGAGTCCGTGACGGCCGTGCGGGAAGACGTGCAGTTCGTGCGGGATATTGTGACGGCGGAGCGCCGCTGCGTAGAGGTAGCTGTTCGTGACGTTGACGCAGGTGTCGTCGGAGGTGTGCCAGAGGAAAGCGGGCGGCGTGTCGTCGGAGACCAGATCGTCGGTGGAGAAATGCTCGTAATCGGTGCGGTCTTCGCCGAGCAGCCGTTCAAAACTGCCGGTGTGCGCTACGTTCGTCTCGTCCGGCTTGTGACCGACGGCATAGCAGAGGATCGTCGCGTTCGGGCGATACGGCTGTTTGTCGATCTCGTCGATGTTCTCGAAGTCGATCGGATCGGTATAGTTCGAGACGAGTCCCGCGAGATGTCCGCCCGCGGAGGAACCCATGGCGGCGATCTTTTCGGGATCGACGGCAAAATCAGCGGCGTGCGCCCGGATGAAACGGATGGCGCGGCGTGCGTCGAGCAGCTCAAGCGGGAAGCGGTGCGGCAGGCAGCGGTACTGGCAGACGAAGGCGTCGAGGCCGATCGAATTGAGGAATCCTGCGTAGCCCTTGCCCTCGTGTTCCGCGCGGTAACGGTATCCGCCGCCGGGGAAAAGCACGATGGCCGCGTCGCTCAGTCGGTTTTCTGCGGGATAATAATCGAGCACCGGCACCTCTTC
>JAZUKT010000371.1:0-7670 GCA_045643445.1 Eubacteriales bacterium | reverse complement strand
GAAGCGCGGAAGTCCGGCGCCGCTGCCGATATACACAGCCTCAAAGCCGTCTTCAAACAGTTCGTCAACCGTCAGCACCTTACCGATGACCATATTGGTCTCGACCTTGACGCCGCGTGCCTTGAGAGATTCGATCTCACGACGGACGATGGCTTTCGGGAGACGGAATTCCGGGATACCGTACACGAGCACGCCGCCCGGGGGATGCAGAGCTTCAAACACGGTCACGTCGGAACCCATGCGGTTGTGATCCCCGGCGCAGGTCAGGCCGGACGGACCCGATCCGACAACGGCAACGCGGTGTCCGTTCGATTCCGGCGTGGTGGGCTTTTCTGTATCGTGTTCCATATGCCAGTCAGCGACGAAGCGCTCCAGACGGCCGATGCCGACGGATTCGCCCTTGATGCCGCGGATACATTTGGCTTCGCACTGTTTTTCCTGCGGGCAGACACGGCCGCACACGGCAGGCAGGCTGCTCGAATCCGCAATAATGCGGTAGGCGCCGTCAAAATCGCCTTCCGTGATCTTCTGAATGAACTGCGGGATTTTGATCCCGACCGGGCAGCCGCTCACGCACGGCGAATTCTTGCAGTTCAGGCAGCGCGCCGCTTCAGCCCGGGCGATCGTTTCCGTATAACCGAGCGCTACTTCGTCAAAATTCCGTCTGCGGACAGCCGGATCCTGCGAAGGCATCGGATTTTTATCAAGTCTCATGTCAGCCATTACCGTACCTCCTGATTCATAAGGCGGCAATGCGCCTCTCTCGCTTCTTTTTCAAACGGACGGTACATGGCGCCGCGCCGCATTGCTTCGTCAAAATCAACGAGATGACCGTCAAATTCCGGCCCGTCCACGCAGGCGAATTTCACTTCTCCGCCGACCGTCAGACGGCAGCCGCCGCACATTCCCGTACCGTCGATCATAATCGGGTTCATGCTGACGACCGTCTTAATGCCGTATTCTTTCGTCAGTTTGGCGACGAATTTCATCATGACGAGCGGACCGATGGCGATCACTTCGTCATACTGCTCGCCCGATTCGATGAGCGCCTTGAGCGCGTCCGTAACAAGGCCTTTGTCGCCCCAGGTTCCGTCATCCGATACGCGGACAAACTTATCGGACACAGCGGCGAAATCATTCTCCAGAATGACGAGGTCGCGTCCGCGGAAACCGACCACAGAATGCACTTCACAGCCCTCGGCGTGCAGTTTCTTCGCAACCGGGAACGCAATCGCGCAGCCGACGCCGCCGCCGATTACGACAACTTTATGTAACCCTTCCGTATGCGTGGCTTTTCCGAGCGGTCCGACGAAATCAGAGAGTGCGTCGCCTTCGTTCAGTTCGCCGAGCGCGTCCGTCGTTGCGCCGACCTTCTGGAAAATGATCGTGACAGTTCCCTTTTCCCGGTCGTAATCCGCAACGGTCAGCGGGATCCGCTCTCCGTTTTCCGATACGCGCAGGATGATGAACTGCCCGGCCTCTGCTTTTTTCGCCACGTAGGGCGCCGCGATATCCATCCGAATAACGGACGGATTCAGGACTTCTTTTCGAACGATCTCGTACATGATATTCCCTTTCCGTATGCGATCCCGTTTCCGATGATCGGACGGTCATATCGACACTTTTCATCGCATAGTATAACACAAATCGCCAACCTTGTCAACGGCAGACGGAGGTTTCATGCGTTTTTTCGAATCGTTTGCGTCCTTTCTCGGCGCGGTTCTGACGCCGTCCGCTCTCGTGATTTCATCCATGTTTCTGATCCCGTTTGTGAGGCCGTTCAGCGTGCTCCGACCGCGTCGTTTCATCAGAACGCTCACTGATCTGCCGGACGGTGCGAAATCGTCGCCGCTCAAAGCGCTTTCCGTGGCGCTGGCCGGAACGCTCGGCGTCGGAAACATCACGGGCGTTACGTCTGCGCTGCTTACCGGCGGACCCGGTGCCGTTTTCTGGATGTGGGTCGGCTGTATCGCGGTACTGCCCGTCAAATACGCGGAAGTGTCGCTCGCCGTACGGTATCGGAAACGGCAGAACGGCAATTGGATAGGCGGTGCGATGTACTATATGCGCGACGGGCTCGCCGACTGCGGACACCCGAAGCTCGGCCTTGCCGTCGGCTCCGGCTTTGCGTTGCTCTGCTGCCTCAATTCGCTCGTCACGGGCAATCTCGTTCAGGCGAATGCGGCGGTCAGCGCTGTCCCGGTCTCGTGGCGGCTTCCGGCGGCGTTTCTGCTTATGCTGATGACGGCGCTCGCCTTCCTGTACGGCACGAACAAGGTCGAACGGATCACCTGCCGTCTGATTCCGCTGCTCTCACTGCTCTATTTTCTGCTTTCATTCGGGATCATTCTCTCTAATGCGCCGCTCGTTCCGTCCATTTTCCGCGGAATCGTATCGGCGGCCTTTTCTTCGCGTGCCGTTCTCGGTGCAGCCGCCGGATTTTCCGTCCGGGAGGCGCTGCGTTTCGGCGTGATGCGCGGGATTTTCTCGAACGAAGCGGGCTGCGGTACATCGCCGACTGCGCACGCCTCGGCTGAAACGAAAAGTCCGCATCATCAGGCGGCATGGGGCATCGTGGAAGCCGGATTTGACACGCTCGTCCTCTGCACGGTCACGGCGCTCGTGCTGCTGATCGGCGACGCACGCTTCGGGCTCATTCCGTGGCATCACGAAGTGGATGCCTCCCCCGTCACGCTCGGGATTTTCTCTTCCCTGACCGGCGAATGGGCCGCCGTCTTTCTCTCCGTCTCCATTCTGCTCTTTGCCTATGCCACCATACTCGCGCAATCGTTCTACGGTATCCGCGCCATCGGATTTCTCACAGACAAAAAAATACCGCAGTTCGTTTATGCCGTGCTGTCCATCGTCAGCCCTCTCGTCGGCGCCGTGATTACGGCTCCCGTGATGTGGCTGACCGCGGACAGTCTGCTCGGCATCATGACTGCGGTCAATGCAGTTATTCTGATTGTGCTCCGTCGGTCGTGCCGTTCGCCTGATCCGCGGAAAGCACGACGTCGGCAGGCTTCCCGGTGTTGATCTCAAGCAATCTCCGCAAAACGGCGACTGACTGACGGATATTGAAGTTTCCGGCGATCTTATAGCGCGGAAGCGACAGATAAATCTTATCGTGCGCGCCGAATTTCGGGCTGTAATGCGAGAGATAGTAGCGATAATACTTGTCGATCGTTTTATCGTAGGCCTCGCCGCCATCACGGAGTCTCGTCAGCCGTACCTTTCCGTAAAGGGTTCTGGCTTCTTCGAGCAGCGCTTTATTGATCAGATATCCTTTGCCGTACAGTTCGCTCATACGCCGATCCTTTAAGAGCGCGAGCGCCTTCGCGTGGTCGTTCTGTGCCCGGAGATACGTGTCGATATTATAGATCAGCGACCGTGACAGTTCTTTGGCCGTATCGGCTTTCAGAGACGAGGACTGATTTTCGGTATAATACCCGATCACGTCGGCCAGCGCCGTCATAAGATCCGCCCGGATTCGCCCAAACTCATCTTCCGTAAGAAGACCGAGCCGCATGGCCTCCGCCGTGAGCGAATTCGTATAATCGTGCTTGTCGATCTTTACCTCATTCAGCGGCTGATAGGCGGAAACGGAAAATTCACTCATGCTCTTCGTCCTCCTCTTCCGCCGCATCTGCCGGCTGATCTTCTTCGCGCATGGCGGCTTCGAGATCAAAAAACTCGTCGAATGCGTCGAGGTCGAAGTTTTCTTCTTCCTCCCAGTGATCGCCGTTCATATCGAAATCTTCTTCGTACATATCGTGATCGGCCGGGGTATCGTCCGCAAACACCGATTCGTCGAACGAGGAAATGCGCGCCGCTCTTGCCTGATGCGGGTCGCCCTCCGTGTCGTACTCGACGGGCGCTTCACGCGAGCCCTCCGTCCCAGTCGTATCGAGTTCGTCCCGTTCACGGTACCATTTATAATAATGCTCGCCGCTGTTCACCTTGCGGATGATCCGCTCCGCTTCCCGGTTTTCAAGTACGTCCACGCTTCCGCGACAGTACAGTTCAAACCGCTCGAACAGTTCCTTGATCAGATCGCGGTCGCTGATGGCGTCATCCGTCTCCGTTTTGATGTAATAAAACAGATAGGTGACTTCATTCAGAACGTAGGCATAGTTTTCGGGCGTGATATAGCGCGAGGTGCAGAATCGTTTGATCAGTTCCGTGACCACGCCCGTTCCCATTTCGATCCGTTCGTTTTCAAGCAGCGCTTTCTGACGCATCAGAGACAGCTCGTGCGCCTCTTCTTCGCTGAGCAGGAGCCCATAGGGAGCCGAAAACTCATTGATGGCGAGTATTTCTTCGTCCACCGGCTTCAGATACAGATTGTCAAGTGAAATCAGTTCGTTCATCCCGCTGCCTCCTCCGTTTTTTTGTGGTAACCGAGATTATAGCACGCGCCGCCCGGTCTGTCAAGTCGTTCAGCGCTTCGGACGCGCCTCCACCATCTTGATGTCGATCCCTTTTTCGGTGAAATTGCGCTCGTATTCCGTTACGATGTTCGTCTCCGCCCTCTCGGAATGATGCAGATCGCGCGTCTCGAACACGATTTCAAAGCCCGCTTCCGGCAGCATTTCGAGCGTATAGTCGAAGAGCACGTCGTTATCCGTCTTGAACGAGAAGAGCCCGTCCGGCTTCAGAACCCGGCGATAACTTTCAAGATAAGCGGGATGCGTGAGACGGCGTTTCTGATAATTGGCTTTGCGCGACCACGGATCGCTGAAATTGGCGATAACGGCGTCGAGCGTATGATCGGGCATTTTGGCAATCACGTCACCGGCTTCTCCGACGATAAAGCGGACGTTGCCGCGGAACTCCATCGGCATATCCCACACGTCGCCGCCTTTATAGAGCGCACCGTCCGGAGTCTCCCAGCCGCCGTGCGTGCCGAGGTACCCGAGTCCGCGGTGTCCGGCGTATTTTTCCATGGCGCAGACGGCCACGTCGGAAATACGCTCAAGCGCGATGTAACTGCAATCCGGCTCGACCTCCGAGAGCTTCGTGATAAAGTCGCCTTTACCGCACCCGACCTCCAGTTTGAGAGGACGTTCGCAGCCGAAGACATCCGCCGCGGGAATCCAGCCTTCTTCGCGTTCGGGATATATCAGCGCCGAAAGTGCAAGAAGTCTTTCACTTCCGTGGCGTTTTTTTCTCATTCTCATCTTGATTCTTGCTCCGTTTTTTGATAAAATAGAGATAATCAGGAACATATCGTTCTCAACGATAGTATTATAACATATCTGTCAACAAAAATCTACCCACTGTTACAAAAAGAGAGGTGAGTCAACAGGATGGAGATCAACGCGTTTGTCTCTTCGCTCGAATCCGCACTGATCCGGCGCGGGATTCCCGAGGACAGAGCCGCCCGTCAGGTTGCCTCGCTCCGACAATCCTTCACCAAGGAGGATTTCGAGGAGATCGAGGCTTTACAGTCGCCCGATGAGATCGATAAGCTGGCCGACAATCTTGCGTCCATCATGCAGAAATCGCCGGCAGCGAAAACTGACACGACCGAATCGGCCGCTCCGCTGACGCCCGAAGACGTTTCGCCTGCCGACGTACAGCCTTCTGACGAATATGCGGCGCTCGACAACGAAGAGGTACAGGTCGCTACCACCAAAGGCATGACGATCTTCTGGGTCGGACTTCTGCTGACGCTCCCGATCACGCTGGCTCTGCTCGCCATTCCCGCTGCTTTCTTTGCGGCGCTGTTCGCCATACAGATCGTTTTGATCGTCGCCGGGATTGCCGCGATGATCGTTCTGGCCGGTGCAGGCGCACTTCTCGCGCTCGTCGCCATCATCTACGGCGTCACACAGCTGTTCTCCTTCCCGGCAGCCGGTATTTACGAGATCAGCCTCGGCGTGATCATCATCGGTCTTGCGCTCGCCGCCGCCGTTCTCCTATATAATTTCTCCGTTCGTTTCGTACCGTGGCTCATCAGGAAGACTGCCGTTTTCTGTCGGTTCGTATTCGGTAAGCTGAAAACGCTCTTCCTCGCCGTCAGAAAGGAGTGCTATCAGTTATGAAACCTGCTTCCGTCGTTTCGCTGATCGTAGCGGTCGTACTGGTCATTCTCGGATTCGTCGGCTGTTACGTCGCTAAAAACATGGCCGATAAGAACGGTGAATCCCTCTTCACGGAAGAAGTCGACGGCAACGCCATCCGCGCCGTTGATCTCACGGAAAACGACATATCCAAAATTTCTCTTATCGCCGATCACGTGACGGTGAACATCATCGGCGGCTGCGACAAGCTCGAACAGGACAGCCCCGATTACCGCACGTCTTCCTCCATAGAATTCATCAATTTCCCCGACAATTATTATTCGCTTAACGTCAGCAACCGCGTGCTGAGTTTCGATGAGATCCCGGATATTGCCTCCATGCTCAAATTCTGGGAGAACGGCTTCTCCTTCAAGGGAATGCGCTATCTCCTGAACTTCGACCGCAAGCCAGATACCACGAAAGAACGCATCATCAACGTTTATCTGTGCGAGGGACGCGAGATCAAGATCTTCGATATCCAGGCAAAGGCCTGCACGCTCAGCATCAGCGACATGACGACCGCCACGGATTACCACCTCGTGACGGATGAGGTGACACTCAACGTCGCAAATCTGCTCGCTGCTTCGACGATGAGCATCAATACAGACACCGCACCCGCCAAAACGGTGACGGTAACGATGAAGACGAACGCCTGCCTCAACAGCTTCAAAATCAATGCGGAAGAATTGAACCTGAATGCAGAAAACTTCCGCGCTTCCAACTCGGTCGATCTCACCTGCAAAACGGGTACGATCGCCATACGTTCCGCGCTGCCGTCCGCTGAAACGAACCTTGACCTGCGTTCCGACAGCGGTGTGATCACCGTAGACGGCAAGGAAGTCTATTCACCTTACACGCACGCAGCTACGGACGCCGCCCTCGTAAAGATCAAGACGGGCACCGCTTCCGTCAGCTGGGACGGCTCTGTTTCCGAAGAATCCTGAAAAACCGAAAAGAGAAAAAACATGAAGTACAACTACAAAACCAAGGGCACCTGCTCTTCCGCCATTCAGTTTGAAATCAACGACGGCGTTCTTTCCGACGTGACGTTCACCGGCGGATGCAGCGGCAATCTGAAAGCGATCGGCCGTCTCGTGAACGGTAAAAAGGCGGCAGAGATCGCCGATCTGCTCCGCGGCAACACGTGCGGGTTCAAATCGACCTCCTGCGCTGATCAGCTGGCACGGGCGATCGATCAGGCGCTTGCCGAATAACCCGACTCACACACAACAAAAACCGGCCGAAAGGTTTGATCCGATCGGTCGGTTTATTTGTTTGTTATCCGTTTATTTCCCGCGGAAATCCTTGCTCGCCGCGTAATTCATGAGTGTGATATCCTTGAAGTATGCCCGCAGGATATAGTCGGAATCGTAACCGAGTTCTGCCAGATCACGCGCGCCGTACTGGCTCATGCCGACGCCGTGTCCCCAGCCTTTCCCGACAAAGATGAAGTTATCCTCGTCCTCGGCATAGGCGATCTTATAGAGCACGTCGTCTGTGGATTTGTCGTCGATGACTTCGGTATTATACTGCGTATTATAATCGAGTTCATCGGGATCGGCGGTATAGGCGGAAACGTATTCATCTCCGAGGTATGCGGCGGCG
>JAZUKT010000370.1:0-1959 GCA_045643445.1 Eubacteriales bacterium | reverse complement strand
ATGGCAGACGTGATACGCGCACCCCGTTCCCTTCGCCAACCGCAGATCCCGCTCGCTCGGCCGCCACTCGCTCTCCGAGCAGATGCCCGGGATGCCGTGCGCCTTCGCGTAAAGTCCGTCGTGGATGACGCCGCCCCGTACGAGCGAATTGTCTTCGCAGTGCGCCGCCAGGATCTTGCCGAGTGCCCGGCATCGCAGCATCGCCTCGCGCATTTTTGATTCATTCTGGATGCCGTGTCCGTCGTCGGAAAATGCCGCCGCATCGGCCGCCATCTCGTCGAGCGCCGCGAGCGTTTCGCCTTTTTCGCCGACCGTGATCGCGCCGTAGGGATACACGTGTACGAGCGCGCCCTCCCGGATCATGCGGCGTTCTTCTTCAAGATGCGCGGCTGAATCGGGCACCGGGTTCAGGTTCGGCATGGCGCAGACCGCCGTATAGCCGCCGTGAGCCGCCGACAGCGACCCGGACGCGATCGTCTCTTTATAAGAAAATCCCGGTTCACGAAAATGCACGTGCACATCGCAGAAACCGGGAAATACGTGATATTCGGCTCCATCGGGAAGAAAAACGGATGCCGCCTCAAGCGATTCCGGCATATCCGACGTGAAGAGGGTGAATTTCTTTTTCATCTTCGCTTCTTCCTTTCTCATCCGCGTTGATCAAAAAAACCTCGCCGGGGATCAGCAAGGTTCATGCGCCGCAACAAAAGCAGACTGCCGTCCGCCCTTTATGACTCAATCTTGCCGATCTCACGGGATCGTCTTAAAGATCAATTTTCAATCAGTAATTATAGCACAGACTCCTCTTTCTGTCAAGAGAATCGGATGAATTTTCTTGCAGTTTTTTTGTATACCGCTCCGCCGTCCGCCTTGCATTTGTGCGCGGATTCTGCTATAATGGAAACGCGGATCCGGGGTACGTTCGTTTAATAGGGAAATCGGTGAAAATCCGATACGAGACCGTCACCGTCAATGCAGCTCAAGCCGTCATAGGGCGACCGCACGCCAAAGCCATTGGGAAACCGAGAAGGCATGACGACGAACCGTTCGGTGCGCATGAGTCGGGATACCTGCCCCACCTCAGTCAAGGCCGCGTCATCCGGCGTTTCCGTCATTCGGCGGGAAGACTGAACATCCGTGAAAATTCAATATTCAAAGGAGATTTTCAGTATGAAGAAAAATCTTTCGTCCTTCATCCGGATCTCCGCGCTCGTCATGCTCATTGCGGTTACGGCATGGTCGCTCTTTTCCTGCACACAGACGGAAAAAGCGGCTGAAACGGGAGCGGAAATCACCATCACGGTCGCCGTTACGGGTAAATCCGGTCAAACGGCCGAACACGTCATTCAGACGACCCGCACGAACCTCGGCGACGCGCTGCTCGACGCAGGGATCGCAGCGGGAGAAAACGGCCCGTACGGTCTCTACATTACCGCCGTGGACGGTGAGATCGCAGACTACGCCGTTGATCAGTCCTACTGGGCACTCGCTCAGGACGGCGAAATGCTCATGACCGGCGCGTCCGACACACCTATCGCTGACGGAGACCGGTTCGAGCTCATCTACACGATCTCATGAAAAGCCACCGCCATATCCGGGATATGATCGTGTTCGCCATGCTCGGCGCCATGCTGTTTGCGGCAAAAATCGTCTTTGAAGCACTGCCGAACATTCACCCGGTCGCCATGCTCGTCATGGTCATCACGGTCGTGTACCGTACCCGGGCGCTGATCCCGCTCTACCTTTTCGTCGTGCTCTTCGGCGCGTACTACGGCTTCTCCGTCTGGTGGATCCCGTACCTTTATATATGGACGATCCTCTGGGCGGTCACGATGCTCCTGCCGCGGAAGATGCCGACGAAAATCGCTCTCATCGTCTATCCGCTCGTCTGCGGGCTGTTCGGCCTCTGCTACGGCACGCTCTACGCTCCGGCGCAGGCGATCCTTTTCGGCTACGATT
>JAZUKT010000369.1:0-2809 GCA_045643445.1 Eubacteriales bacterium | reverse complement strand
TTCGTCGTACTGTGCGTAACGAAACGCCGCGCCTTCGACTTCTTCCTTCGTGAGCAGTTTCGTGCAGTAGGTGATGCTGAACCGTCCGTCGGAGGAACCGTGGATCAGATGGGCCGCCACGCTGAGGTTGGCTTTCAGATCCTCATTCGCGGGATCGTTGACCAGTTTGAGAACGTTTTCGCGTCCCACGTATCCGTACTTGCGGCTGAGGCGGTCGTTTTCGTCGTCTTCGCCGAATTTTGCCACAGCAGGTGCGAGAACGATCAGTTCCCCGCCGTCTGCGATCGCCATTCTCGTGCGGTAGATGGATTTATTACCGAGCCACGTCGATTTGAACTCACGCGGATCGAGGTACACAACGACCTTCTTGAACGGCTCTTTGACGTGGATCAGATTGATCTTCTGGCTGTGCTCGACGGCCATTTCAAAGTTGGAACGCTCACGGCCGATATAGAGACCGTGGATGTTCGTCTTATCGCCGGAATTGGTCGTGCAGGTCAGCACGTACAGAAGCGGAACCTTTGCGAGAAAATGCTCTTCGGCATAGTCGAACACCTTGCGGACGGGCGAGAAATCTTTGCCCATGATGCGCTCCATGCCATAGAAGGCACCGAGCATATGAGAAGAGTTGATCATGGACGAGCCGCCGCAGCCGACGAAAATATTCTTCGAATAGTTCGCCATACCGACCACTTCATGCGGAACGACCTGACCGATCGATAGAACGAGATCATAGCCGCCGTCGATCAGACGATGGTTGACTTCCACGTCGATGGACTGATTGACAAGTCCTTCCGAAACTTCGGATACGAATTCAGCCGGGACTTCGCCGAGTTTGACAACGTCCTGACGCCAGTTATGGACAATCAGCTTTTCAAACGGAACGACGCCGCAGAAGAACGTATCACACTCTTCCTTCGTCATCGGAACGTGCGTGCCGAGTGCCGGCATGACGTCGACTTCGCAGGTATCCTTCAGCATTTCATAATACATGGCCGTGATCTTGCCGGCGCCCGAATACATGCGGGTAAAATCCGGCGGAAGGATCAGAACACGCTTTAAGTCAAGACCGCGGATCGACTCCTCAAGCGCCTGCCGGAGGCTGTCGTCTGTCAGTCCTTTCTCGCTTCTGTAATACATGATTTTTCATCCTTTCAGGAGGGTCTTGCAAAAGTAACCCATTGTGTTATATTTTATCATAGAAGGCGGAAGATGTCAAGCGGAATAAGACATTTATCCCTTGCCGCATAAAGAAAAAAAGCGTACAGACGATCGCTTGACGGGCGCTTATATTCCCTCCTCACGGCTCGCATGAACCTTGAACGGACGCGCCGCGAAAACTTTTTGAGTTTTTTTCGAAAACCTCTTGATTTTTCCGAAACAGTGTGCTATAATACCAACCGTTACGGAGGCATAGCTCAGCTGGTTAGAGTACTTGCTTGACATGCAAGGGGTCACTGGTTCGATTCCAGTTGTCTCCAGACACCGGTTCTATATGAGCCGGTTTTTTCATTTTATTTTTTCGTTGTCTGATAGTTCTTGACAATCCGTCGGCGTGTATGCTATAATGTCCGTGCATTGGGGTATCGTCAAGTGGTAAGACACAGCACTTTGACTGCTGCATTCACAGGTCCGAATCCTGTTACCCCAGGAATAAAAAAATCGACGTATTTTGATGCGTCGATTTTTTTGGTTGCGGAAATATTACGT
This sequence comes from Eubacteriales bacterium, assembly GCA_045643445.1. Lineage (GTDB taxonomy): Bacteria > Bacillota > Clostridia > Oscillospirales > CAG-272 > UMGS1696. The sequence continues at coordinate 1,099 of JAZUKT010000369.1, read as the reverse complement.
CGGCTTTTTGCGGTTATTTCAGTCTGAGCGCGTGACCGACCACTTCGCCGATGACCATCGCCATGCGGTGGAACCCGAGATCGTTCGGATGGCATCCGTCGACCGTGCAGCTGTCTCTGAATTCACCACCAAAGAGTGAGGCGCCGTCCACGAAGTATACGCGCTTGTCGCCGGCCTTGCGTGCTTCGAGGAAGGATTCCATGACGATCATACGGCGCGTGTTATCCACTTCTGCGTCCGTTCTGAAATCCGGCTTTGATACCATGATGATCGGCGTATCCGGGTGTGCTTCACGGTACTTTCTGTAAACTTCATGATGCGTCGCGCGGAGATGATCGGGATTCGGCGCGTTATAATCATAATCCATGACGAAAACAGAAGAGTCAATCGTGGCGAGGTAATCAGCCATGGCAGGCTCACCTTTGGCGCCGCCGGAAAAGCCGAGATTGATGAAGTTGCAGTCATATTTACGCGAAATGACTGCCTGATAGGCGTTGCCCGGTCTTGACGCACACCCGCCCTGTGTGATCGAGGAACCGTAATAAAGCACCGGCTTTTCGTAGGTGTACGGTTCCGGCTCCTTCAGCTCGGCGTCTGCCGAAAGACCGATATATACTTCGTCAACCGCGTCGTAAAGCGGCATATTGATCGTGTAGGTATGCCACTGACCGTCCATATAACGAATGCTTTCATAATGGTCGTCACAATACTCGGAAATGAACGGTGCTATGAATTCATAATGACCGTTATCGTGCTTATAAAGGTCAAAACCGGACTGTCCGAGCCACGTAATATGAGGCATGGTGGGCGTTTTCGGCATTTTTGCGAGAAGTGCGATATGCTTCGTGTTGGTCGTAAAGCGGATTCGGCCGCCGGCGGTGTGGAAATTCAGATTAGATACGCCAACCGAAACGTTATTCGCCACGTCTTCCGGCAGTCGGAGAAAAGGTTTGCCCGTTTCCTTCTGCCAGAGGCCGTAAATACGAAACGGCGCTTCCTTTACGTTGTACCAGACGATGTCCTGCTCTTTGATGTGGCTTTCAACAGCCAGATTCTTATCAATATCACCGATTTTCATGTTGTATTCCCTTTCGTATGA
>JAZUKT010000368.1:0-2711 GCA_045643445.1 Eubacteriales bacterium | reverse complement strand
GACTGAGGACGCAGCCGTGCTTCGGATGCACCTCGTCGATTCGCTTCCGCTGTCGTGGGTGAAGCATACCATGGAGCACCCGACCGGGCCGATCCGCTTCTCCTTCGGTTATCAGGCGACGCCGGTACGGGCATTCAAGCGGGACGAAAGCTACGTTTACTGCTATCACCCGGGCCCCTCGAAGGTGGAAGAAACGCTCGAGGTCTTTGAAGACCAGATCGACAAGCTGAAGAGCTACGGCGCAAAGTGGCGCACCTTCGACGAATGGGACATGATCCAGAATCACGGTCTGCCGGCGGACGAAGAGGAGTTCAAGGCAAAGGTTCAGGCGCTGCACAAACGCGGGATGCGCGGACTCGCCTATTTCGGCTTCGAGTACGCGACCTGCGCGCCGGGCTTCTTTGACGATTTTGAAAAAGTCCTGATCAACGACCCGTGGGGCAGTTTCCGCGGCGGATGGCAGCGGATGCCGATGCAGCGCGATTACATCGTCTGCCGGTGCAGCCGCTACTTCGACACGGTGCTGGAAAGATGCCGCCGCGCGATGGACAAATACGGCTTCGACGGCATTTTCACCGACGGTACTTACGTTCCGGCCGGATGCGCCAACGCGGCGCACGGATGCGGCTACACCGACCGCGACGGCAACCGCCACGAGACCTATCCGCTCCTCCGGCTGCGCGAGACCGTCAAAAGGCTGTTCGCTGAGACGCACGAGCGCGGCGGCCTTGTCGAAGCCCATCAGTCCGGCTGCGCCATGCCGATGCTCATCGCCTTCTGCGACACCTACTGGGACGGCGAGCATCTGGCGGAATCGTGGGACGGTATCGCCGGAAAAATGATCTTCATGACCGGCGAAGAGCTGGCGAACACCTTCAATTACAGCAGCGAAAAGCTGATGGCGTTCCGTGCGGAGTTCTCAGGCGTGAATTTCGGCGTTCCCTGCCAGTTCCTCTTCTATTCCAAGACGTACAACGAATCGGTCGCGCTGCCGCTTCTGTTCGGCACGCCGTTCCAGCCGAGCGGCCCGGTAGAAAAAGCGGAAGAGGCCGGCTACCACTGGAAGGTGCGCTCCGATTACGGCCTCGCGGACGCGCCGTTCACCCCGTTCTGGCACAAGGACTGCCCCGTGAAGGCGGAAGATCCGGCTGTGCGCTGCTCCGTATGGGAGACCGGGCGCGGCGTGATGGTCGTTGCCGCCAATCTGACGGGCGAGCCCGTGACGACGGCGTTCTGCACCGATCTGCCGTACAGCCGCGTTCTTGACGTGAAAACGGGCGACGTGCCCGCCGACGGACGGATCGAGGTCGCGCCGTACAGAGCCTCCTACGTTTTCCTCGAAAAATAAACGGGTAATCCACAAAAAAACACGCGATTTCTTCTGGAACGAAGAAATCGCGTGTTTTGTTTCGTTTGATTTTATTGTAGCTCGTATTCGAGGATCGTGGAACGGAAGTCCTCGCTGCCGACGTAGAGACGACCACCGTCTGCGGAGACCGCGACCGTCGTGGCAAGCCCCATCGTCACGCATTCGCCCTTTTCTACCTTTTCCCACGGAACGTACACGTACCCGAGCTCGACGAGACCTTCGCCGTCCGTGTAGGTAAAGAGCATCGCAAGATCGTGCTTCGATCCGGCGATCCCGTAAACGCGGCCGCCTGCCGTCATGCAGAGGTCGTGAAGCGGGCCGCGCACGCCGAGCGCTCCGAGCGAGAAGACCTGCTCCCCGTCAGCGATGCCGCAGTAGCCGTCCTTCGTGCCGACGAAAACGCGGCCCTCCGGCAGAGTCACCGTCGCCGTAGCCTGCGCGACCCATCGACGGCCTGCCGCCGCGGGCAGACGCAGGGAATCAAGATCGTGCCGTACCGCTTTCGGCGTATAGGCAACACCGTCCTCACGGGAGAGCACCTCGCCCTCGCGCAGCACGAGCCGGCTGAACCGCTCCGTACCGACGATGGCCGTGACCGTTCCGTCGGCGTTTGCCGTCAGTTCGCGCACCTTGCCTTCCTCGTTGCCGAAATCATGGAACGGACGATAGTTCCACGCCCGCGTGAAGCCGCCGAAGTCCGCCTCCGCCGCCAGTCTGAGCAGTTCTCCCGTCCGCTCTTTTTCGCCGTCACGGCTTTCGTAATACCACGCGGCGTCGCGTCCGAGATCGCCTCCCGTGGCCGCGCGATACAGCTCCGCGCCGTTTTCGTAGTGCGTATAGTGGATCTCGTCCCTCGTGAACGGACCCTTCACCCCGGCGGCATAGTCTGTCTTCAGTTTTTTGAGATCGACCGCGAACATCGAGACCGGGTCGTTCCAGTGATTCGTGTCCGCGCCGATGAATCTGCCGTTGTCGATATGCGCTTCGCTGAACACGAGGACGCGGCGCTTTTCCGTACCGATCACGCCGTAGCAGATCGGCTCTCCGCCGCGGAGGAAATCCCAGCTGCACAGCCAGAACGTGATCTCGTTATGCACGTGGCGGCTTTCCTTCGTCGGATGCGTCAGAAGCCCGTACCAGAGCACGCCGTCTTCATCGAAGTCCCAGCCGTACACCATGCCCTTGTGCGGATATTTTTCGAGGCACTTCGGCATGAATTTGCCGTGGATCTCCAGTTTGCCCGTCTTCGGGTCGTAGGACTGCAGAATTTCGCTCCACTGCGCGCCGATATAGAATTTCCCGTCGGGACCGTTCAGGCCGTACATCATTTTGCGCGGACCGG
>JAZUKT010000367.1:0-3959 GCA_045643445.1 Eubacteriales bacterium | reverse complement strand
GCAGAGCATATAGTACGTCGTCTCCGCGTCGCCTGCCCACGTCTTCGCCGTGTCAAAATCAGCCGGGGAGGGAGGACGCAGATACAGCCGCGCCGTCTGAATGATCCGTTTCGGTACCGATGCCATAAGTCAGCCGCCTTTCCGCTTGTTTTGCCTCCATTATAGCAGAAAACGGCCGGCGAATCAAGAGGCGGACGGAACGGACGGGCACACGGCCGAAACGGTGCGGCCAAACGGTCAAAAAAGCGAAAAAACGGGCGCGTAAAAAGGCAAATGTTGCGCGGTGGGGATTGAAAAAAACGAAAATCTGTGATATAATAACTTTAACTATATGATAGAAAAGTGAGCGTGGACATGCCCGACCAAAACCTGCAGCAGTCGTATCTTGCTGCGAAACGAAAACTTTTCGACAAGTATTACGATAACCTGAATGAGAAACAGCGGGAAGCCGTTTATCACGTGAACGGACCGCTTCTGATCCTGGCGGGAGCCGGCAGCGGCAAGACGACCGTGCTGGTCAACCGTCTCTGTTATCTGATCTCGTACGGCAACGCGTATCTTTCGGAACTGGTCCCGACGGACGTGACGGAAGAAACGCTTCACGATATGGAAAATGCGCTGACACTCAGCCACGACGAACTCGGCGAATACCTGACCCGTTTCCGCATCGGCGCACCGAAGCCGTGGCAGGTCATGGCGATTACCTTCACCAATAAAGCGGCGAAGGAGATCAAGAACCGTCTGGCCGCCGTGTTCGGTGAGAACAGCGAGGAAGCGCTCGACATCTGCTCGGGCACGTTCCACTCGGTCTGCGTGCAGATCCTGCGGCGCTACGGCGATCAGATCGGATACAGCCGCAGCTTCACGATCTGCGACGCCGACGACAGCAAAAAGCAGATCCAGCTCTGCATGAAGCAGCTTGAGATCAACGACAAACTGCTCCCGGTCAAGACGGTGCAGAACGCCATCAGCCGCGCCAAGGATAAACTGATCGACCCGGCGGAATATGCCCGTCAGTCGGCAGGCGACAGCAAGTATAAGCAGATCGCCGAGGTGTACGAGCTGTACAGCGAAAAACTGAAGGCGCAGAATCTGCTCGACTTTGACGACATCATCATGCAGACCGTCCGCCTGCTGACCGAGTGCGCCGAAGTCCGCGAAAAACTGCAGGACAGATACCGCTACATATCGGTCGACGAATATCAGGATACGAATATCGCGCAGCTGAAACTGACGCTCCTGCTCTCCGCCGGAACGCATAATATCATGGCGGTCGGCGACGACGATCAGAGCATTTACAAGTTCCGCGGCGCCGTCATCGATAATATCCTGAATTTCGATAAAAACTTCGACGACACGGCCGTCATCCGCCTCGAGGAGAATTACCGTTCCACGCAGACGATCCTCGACGCCGCCAACCACGTGATCGCACATAATAACGGGCGGCTCGGCAAGACGCTCTGGACGGCGGGCGATACGGGCGAGAAGATCATCGTCCGCAACCTCGGCAACCAGAACGACGAGGCGCGCTACATTGCGGATGTGGTCATGAACGGTGTCAAAAACGGCGGCTCCTATAAGGATTACGCCGTCCTCTACCGCATGAACGCCCAGTCGCGCTCCATCGAGCAGGCGTTTGCGAAGAGCGGCATTCCGTATCGGATGCTCGGCGGTATGCGCTTCTTCGAGCGGGCGGAAGTGAAGGACCTGATCGCGTATCTCGCACTTATCAATAACCCGAACGACGATTTGAGACTCCGCCGGATCATCAATACGCCGCGCCGCGGGATCGGAGACAAATCCATCCAGATCGCGGAAGCGCTGGCGCTTGAAGAAGGCTGTCCGATCCTTGAATTCCTGCGCCGGGCGAAGCGGTATCCCGCCATTTCTCCGGCAACGGCCAATCAGATGGTCGATTTCGTCTACATGATGGATCATTTCAGAGAAGTGTCGGCGGACATGAACGTCTCCTCGCTCATCGAAACGGTGGCGGAGGAAACCGGCTACCGGCAGATGCTCTCCGAACTGACCGATCTGCACGAACGGGAAGAAAAACTCAACAACCTCGGCGAACTGATCTCCGCCGCGGAAGCCTATGAAGCGCAGACCGAGGAACCGTCGCTTGTCGAATTCCTCGAGGATGTCGCGCTCGTCTCCGATATTGATAAATACGACGAAACGGCCGACGCGGTCGTGCTCATGACGATCCATTCGGCAAAGGGACTAGAATTCTCCTGCGTCTGCCTGCCCGGTATGGAAGAGAACATCTTCCCGAGCTTCCAGACGACGATCAATCCCGAGGAGATCGAGGAGGAACGCCGTCTCGCCTACGTGGCGATCACGAGAGCAAAGAAAAAACTCGTGATCACGCATACCGAAGAGCGGATGTACAACGGCCGGACGAGCGCCAACGAGCTTTCCCGGTTCGTCACGGAGATCCCGGAATCGCTCTGCGACCGCGAGGATTCGGTGCCGAATAACGAAGAACTGCGCCGGTTCCGTCAGCGGCCGACGAAGCAGAAGCCGATCAATCATTTCGTCAACGAAACCGCGAAACCGTCGCCTGTGCTCCATACGATCCGGCAGCAGCCGATGCAGAACACGGAGACGTTTGAAGCAGGCGCGCGCGTCCGTCACGTCACGTTCGGCGAGGGCACGATCCTCTCCGTGCGGCCGATGGGCGGCGATACGCTCTATGAGATCGCGTTCGATTCCGTCGGAACGAAGAAGCTCATGGCAACCTACGCAAGACTGACCAGGGTCTGATCCCTCACCATATATTTGAAAAGGAAGCGTCAACATGAATACAGACAAGAAATTAGTGCAGGACATCACCTCGATGGATGTCGATTTTGCCAAGTGGTACACGGATATCTGCAAGAAAGCGGATCTGATCGACTACTCGAGCGTCAAGGGCTGCATGATCATCCGCCCGTACGGCTACGCCATCTGGGAAAACATCCAGCATATTCTCGACACCCGTTTCAAGGAACTCGGCCACGAGAACGTCTATATGCCGATGTTCATCCCGGAATCCCTTCTGCAGAAGGAAAAGGATCACGTCGAAGGCTTCGCGCCGGAAGTCGCATGGGTCACGCACGGCGGACTTGAACCGCTGACCGAACGTCTCTGCGTCAGACCGACGTCCGAAACGCTCTTCTGCGAGCATTACGCCAATATCATCCGTTCCTACCGCGATCTGCCGAAACTCTATAACCAGTGGTGCTCCGTTGTTCGCTGGGAAAAGACGACCCGCCCGTTCCTCAGAAGCCGTGAATTCCTGTGGCAGGAAGGCCATACGATGCACGCCACCGCCGAGGAAGCAAGAGCGGAGACCGTACAGATGCTCAACGTCTACGCCGATTTCCACGAAAAGGATCTCGCCATCCCGGTCATCAAGGGCGCGAAAACGCCGTCCGATAAATTCGCCGGGGCGGAGGATACCTACTGCATCGAAGCCATGATGCACGACGGCAAGGCGCTGCAGGCCGGTACGTCCCACTATTTCGGCGACGGCTTCGCACGGGCGTTCGACATCCAGTATACCGATAAGGATAATACGCTGAAATATCCCTTCCAGACCTCGTGGGGCGTTACGACCCGTATGATCGGCGGCATCATCATGACGCACGGCGATGACAACGGCCTCGTTCTGCCGCCCGCCATCGCACCGATCCAGATCGTCGTGGTGCCGATCGCCATGCACAAGGACGGCGTGCTCGACGCGAATAAGGCGCTGTACGAACGTCTGAAGAAGGACTACCGCGTCAAACTCGACGACAGCGTCAACAGCCCCGGATGGAAGTTCGCCGAATACGAAATGAAGGGCGTTCCGCTTCGCAACGAAATGGGTCCGCGCGATATCGAAGCCGGCCAGTGCGTCCTCGTCACGCGCTATAATATGGAAAAGACCACCGTCTCGATCGACAACATCGAAGAAGCCGTTGCCGAAAAGATGA
>JAZUKT010000366.1:0-15560 GCA_045643445.1 Eubacteriales bacterium | reverse complement strand
CATCGTACCGCCCGCCGGTTTCACCGCACCGATGATGGCTTTCATCAGCGTACTTTTGCCCGTGCCGTTGCCGCCGACCACGCAGAGGTAGCCGCCCTCCGGCAGGATGAAGTTCACGTGTTCCGCGACCGGCCGACCTTCATAGGCCAGCGTCAGATCGCGCACGTCGATCAGATTTTCGTTCATGCGATAGCCTCCGCACCTTCCGTCGCCGCTCCCAGCGCATGGCTGAGCGAGGCCAGATTCCGTCTCATCAAATCGAGATACGTGACACCTTCGTTAAATTCGAGTTTCGTCACGTTATGCGCCGCATACAGCGTCCGGATCTCCGCGCCCGTTTCCGACGCAACTGCCCGGGCCGTCTTGCCGTCGCTCAATTCGGTGACAAAAATGACGGGGATCTCTTCCCTTTTCACCAGTTCAATGAGCGTATTCACCGTGGCGAGCGTCGGCTCCACGTTCGAGGAGCAGCCGGAAAACGCCGCCGCATAGTCCAGTCCGAGTTCCTCCGTCAGATAACGGAACGGGAATCGGTCGGCCACCACGATGCGACTGCGCACCGCCGTTTCCATCATCTCCTCCATATCGGTGCGGATCAAATCAAGTTCAGTGCAATAGGCTTCGCACCGCGCCGCATAGCCGTCCGCATTCGCCGGATCCAGTTCTGACAAGGCTTCGACGATACCGCGCGTGATCAGAGCCGCGTTTTCAAGCGACGTCCAGACGTGCTCGTCGATCGCGCCTTCTTCCTCTTCCTCGCCGTCCGTCTGCATACCGAACGCCGTTTCTTCTTCCAGTCCCGTTACGTAATCGAGTGCACACAGCAGCGCGGGGTTGTCCTTCTGCGGATCCATGACCGTGAGCAGATCGCCGATCCAGTCCTCCCCTTCTCCGCCGACGTACACGAGCAGATCGGCGTCCACCACCCGCGCGGTATCGGAAAGTGTCAGTTCGTAGTCGTGTGCCTCGCTGCCGGGCGCGATCAGCATCTCCACGCGGCAGTCGTCACCGGCCACGGATCGGGCAAAATCGTACAACGCAAAGTTCGTCGCCACGACCGTCGGCCGTCCATCCGCTGTCGGCTTCGTCGTACGGCAGGCAGTCGCCGTCAGCAGGCAGAGAGCCGTCAGCAGGAGCGCCGTGATTCGTTTTTTCATGCTTTTTCTTCCTTTCCGTCCGCCGCGCACGATTCGCACAGACCGTATATGACCGTCTGTCCGCAGTCGAGCAGGAATCCGTGTTCCCGTCTGAAATGCTCTTCGATCTCTTTCATGAACGTGCAGTCCATATGCAGGAGAATCCCGCATCGGGAGCACTTCAGATGAATATGATCACAGTGAGTCCCGCAGGCGTTATACTGATATGCGGCGCTCTCCTGATGTCCCGTCGCCGTGAACCGCTTCAGGAGTCCTTCCTCCGTCAGCGTGCCGAGCGTGCGGAACACCGTCGCGTCACCCGCGTTCACCTGCCGGCATACTTCTCTGGCCGTGTAGCATTCGTCTTCATGGTCCATGAAAAACCGCAGGATCTCGTCCCGCTGCTTCGTCCGATACGACATTTTTCCTCCGTCGGATCAATTTGAAATTGATTCTTATTTTCAAATTCGCCCGATCATTATAACACAGCCGCAGGAGAATGTCAAGAGCGGATCGCCGGAAATCGCAATCCCGTTCCGCTTGACAAAGCCGGGGGCGTATGCTATCATGATGGCGGTATTTTATAAGGAAATTACAGATACAGAAAGGATTTGCCATGCCTTACATCGAATTCAAAACCAACTGCCCGCTGAGCGACGAAAAGAAAGCGCTGCTCAAGTCAAAGACCGCCGCCCTGCTCGCCGATTCCTTCCCCGGCAAGACCGAAAACTGGCTGATGGTCGCCTTCTGCCCCGTTGATGCGCTCTATTTCGGCGGATCGGACGCGCCTGCCATGATGATCGATGTTTCCATTTTCGGTCAGCAGAAAGCCGCCGGATACGACCGGATGACCGCCGCCCTCTGCGCGCTTGCGACTGCGGAATGCGGACTGCCCGCCGACCGCGTATACGTCAAATACACCGAATATGCGCACTGGGGCTGGAACGGCTCCAACTTTTAAGGAGAAGCCATGGCATACGAACGAATCGAACCCGCGTCCATCACGGACAACGTCTTTCACCTGATCGGGAGCGACTGGATGCTCGTGACGGCAGCCCGGGATACGGACGGCCATGTCGGCGGAAAAGACTGGAACACGATGACGGCCAGCTGGGGCGGACTCGGCGTACTGTGGGCGAAACCCGCGGCGTTCGTCTTCATCCGGCCGCAGCGGCACACCTTCGGCTTCATCGAGGAAGCGGATCGCCTGACGCTTTCCTTCTTCGACGAATCCTACCGGGACGCGCTCCGCTTCTGCGGTACGAAAAGCGGACGGGACTATGACAAAGCGGCGGCCTGCTCGCTGACGCCCGTCACGGATCGGAACGAAGTCGGTCGGGCGCTCTGGTTTGAAGAGGCACGCCTCGTGCTCGTCACCCGCAAGCTATATGGCAGTTTCCTCCGCGAGGACGGATTCACGGCCGCACCCGGCAGTACCTATTATCCGGCAGGCGATTACCACAAAATGTACGTCTGCGAGATCGAGTCGGTACTCCGCCGCGTCTGAGGCAGATCCGGCACGATCCGGCGGAAATCTGTGCGAAATCCACCAAAAAATGCGGATAATCTCTCACAAATCTCTTGCAATTTTCAAAAAAATCGTGTATAATACTTTCGTTGGGTTGTGCCCGACAGTAACCCCTGCATCTGATCCGGTTATCTTATGTTGAATATACATCATAAAGGAGTTCGAAATGGCTGATATCACCACCCAAAACATCCGCAACGTTGTTCTGCTCGGTCACGGCGGTTCCGGCAAGACCTCTCTCGCCGAAACGGCTCTGTTCCTCTCCAAAGCGACCGATCGTCTCGGCAAGATCACTGACGGCAACACCGTCTGTGACTACGACCCCGAAGAAGCCAAGCGCGGTTTCTCTCTGACGCTTGCTCTGGCGCCCGTTATGTGGAACGGCACCAAGATCAACTTCATCGACACCCCCGGCTTCCTGGATTTCCAGGGCGACGTTTACGCCGGTATCCGTGTTGCTGACGCCGCTATCATCACCCTCGACGGTAAGGCCGGCATCGAAGTCGGTACCGAACTCGCCTGGGACAAGGCTGACGCTGCCGGTATTCCGAAGGCATTCTTCATCAACAAGTGCGATGATCCCGACGCCGATTTCGAACGCGTATTCAACTCCCTGCACGACACGTTCGGTGCCGCCGTCTGCCCGATCCTCGTTCCCGTTAAGGACGCGAAGGGCATCTCCTTCATCAACCTCATCGAAATGAAGGCCTACACCTTCGACGCGAAGGGCGCCCGCTCCGAATCCGACCTGAACGACGCTCAGCAGAGCATCGCCGACAACTACAAGGAATCCCTCAACGAAGCTCTCGCCGCAACGAGCGAAGAACTTCTTGAAAAATATTTCGAAGAAGGCGAAATCTCCCACGATGACGCAGTAGAAGCGCTCCATCAGGGTATCGTCGACGGCTCCATCGTTCCCGTATTCTCCGGCAGCGCCGTGAATCTCTGGGGCGTGACCTTCCTGCTCGACACGATCGCCAACTCCTTCCCGCGTCCGACCGCCAAGAAGGTCGAAAAGATCATCGACGGCGACGGCTTCGCTGACAAGGAAATCGTCACCGACGGCGAATGCTCCATCTTCGTCTTCAAGTCCATCGCCGACTCCTTCGGCAAGCAGACGCTCTTCAAGGTCATGAGCGGCGAGCTCACCAACGAACTCACCCTCAAGAACCAGACGAGCGGCGCCGCCGAAAAGTTCGGTCACATCTACACGCTCCGCGGCAAGAAGCAGACCGAAGTTACCGCCCTTGCCTGCGGCGATATCGGTATGATCCCGAAGCTTCTCTCGACCAACACCAACGATACGCTGACGCAGACCTCCGCGTTCGAATACAAGAAGATCTCCTTCCCGAAGCCGTACCTCACCCAGGCCATCATGCCTGCCGCAAAGGGCGACGAAGACAAGCTGTCCACCGGTATCGCAAGACTGCTTGAAGAAGATCCGACCCTCGCTTACGAAAACAACGCGGAAACCAAGCAGATGACCATCTCCGGTCTCGGCGATATGCAGCTCAGCGTCGTCGTTTCCAGAATGAAGTCCCGTTACAGCACCTCCGTTCTGCTCGAAGACCCGAAGATCGCTTACCGCGAAACCATTAAGGGTACCTCCGACGTCGAAGGTAAACATAAGAAGCAGTCCGGCGGTTCCGGCCAGTACGGTCACGTTAAGATCCGCTTCAGCCACGGCGAGGCAGAAGGCCTGACCTTCATGTCATCCGTTGTCGGCGGTACGGTTCCGAAGAACTTCTACCCGGCCGTTGAAAAGGGTCTGCAGGAAGCCATGGCAAAGGGCGTTCTCGCCGGCTACCCGGTCGTCAACCTCTGCGCCGACCTGTACGATGGTTCCTACCACCCGGTCGACTCCAACGAAATCTCCTTCAAGCTCGCCGCACGCCTTGCTTATAAGAAGGGTCTGCCGGAAGCAAAGCCGATCCTCCTCGAGCCTGTCGGAACGCTGAAGGTTTCCGTTCCCGAATCCCTCGTCGGCGACGTCATGGGCGACCTCAACAAGAGAAGAGGCCGTGTGCTCGGCATGAATCCTGACGAACACAAGTCCGGCAACACCGTTGTCGAAGCAGACGTTCCGAAGGCTGAAATGATGAAGTACGTCATCGATCTCCGCGCTATGACGCAGGGCCGCGGCACGTTCGAATTCATCGTAGACCGCTACGAAGAAGTGCCGAAGGATATCACCGAAAAGATCAAGGCAGAAGCCACGATCGAAGACGACGAATAATCCCGATTTTCCCGGAAAGCCTGTGCAGAAATGCATGGGCTTTTCTTTTTGCCGGCGCAAAAAAGGACCCCCGATCGGGATCCTTTTCTTTTTATTCTTCGCTTGCTTCTTCAGGAATCTGCGGCCTCGGCACGACGGGCAGCTTAAACCAGAAATCGCTTCCCTCGCCCACTCTGCTCTGCACACCGAACGGCGCGTTGTGGAGCAGCAGGATATTCTTCACGATCGAAAGACCGAGTCCCGTGCCCATGTTCGCCCGCTTATGGAAATCGTGCACCTTATAGTACCGTTCCCATACGAGCGGCAGTTCCTCCGCCGGGATCCCGACGCCCGTGTCAATCACCTCAAGCAGCACCCACGGTCCGTCCGGCTCGTTCGTCACCGTCTGGCGGATCACGACCGTCTTATCGTCGCCCGTGTAATTCACGGCGTTATTGATGAGGTTATAGATCACCTGCAGGATCCGGCCTTCATCCGCCGAGACCCACACGTCACGGTCTGCCTCAAAGCGGATCTCGTAGCCGTCTTTCTCGCGGAGTTTTGCGTACCGCTCGAGCGTTGTGCCGACCGTCTTCGTGAAATCGAACGCCGTCGGTTTCAGAATCTGCTCGCCGCCCTGATACCGGCTTACCTCGAGCATATCGTTGACGAGCGAGGAAAGCCGATTCGTTTCGTCGATCACGATCTGCATATTCTCCGCCGTCGCCTCGCCGGGCAGGTCGCGCATCGCTTCCGTATAGCCCGCGATCATGGTCAGCGGCGTCCGCAGATCGTGCGACACGTTGGCGATCAGATCCTTCTGCATTTTATCAAGGCGTGACAATTCAAACGCCGCGCGGTTCAGCGTGCCCGACAGATTCTCCGTTTCCCGGCATCCGCTGCCGTCGAAATTCACCTGATAATCGCCGAGCGCCAGTTTGGACGCCTCCGCGCTCATCCGCCGGATCGGCTTCGACAGCCGGTTCGAGAAGAAGATGGCCAGCACCACCGCCACCAGCAGGATCACCGCGCTGATCACGATAAGCTGGAGCCGCAGCGTCTTGACGGTCGCCGCCATCTGCCCGAGCTCCGTATTGAAAATCAGCAGCAGTTCATGACCGCTCACCGTCAGCGTCCGTGCGCCGATCACGTGGCCGCCCGCATCCGGATCCGCCTCATCCACGCCGAGAATGGCGCCGAGCGACACCGTTTCCGAATAGGAGCCGCCGTTTTCGAGCGCGCCCCGGTACAGCCGATTGAGCAGATCGTCGGAACGGACGTTATGGATCATGCAGAACGGATTGACGTGCTCCGTCAGCCGCTCGATGGCCTGCCGTTCGCCGCGCCAGCCTTCGGAGGCGATCTCGTACACCGACACGCAGACGCCGTATTTCGCCGCAAGCGCGCGCACCTCATCCGAGGCGGCGTTCGGCGTTACGCAGAGTTCCGCAACCGCGTCCGCGCAATGCGTCAGATCCCGCTTTTTCAGAATCTGATAGAGATCGTCGAGCCAGACCGTCTGGAACAGCCAGAGCACCGCCAGCACGGCAAGCGCAAAGGCAGTGAATGCAAGGATCATGCGGCTCCTGAGCGAAACGGACGTCCGCTCTCCTTTATTTTTCCGCATCAAAACGATACCCCACTCCTCTCAGCGTCACGATAAAATGCGCGTACCGACCGAGACTCTTACGCAGGAGCTTGATGTGCGTGTCGAGCGTCCGGTCGTCGCCGAAATAATCGTAGCCCCACACTTCGCTGATCAGTTTTTCCCGTGTCAGGGCGATGTTCCGATTCCGCAGCATATAGAAAAACAGATCGTATTCCTTCGGCGTCATATCGACCCGCACGCCGTTCACGTACACGAGCCGCGCCGTAAAATCCGCCTTCAGTCCGCCGTCCGCAAACGACACGATCTCGTTGGCCGGTTCCGCCGTTACGGTCGGTGTTTCAGCTGCCGGACGCGATCCCTTCGTACGCTTCATGACGGCGTCGATCCGCAGCATCAGTTCCTTCGGAGAGAACGGCTTCACGACGTAATCGTCCACGCCGAGCTCGAATCCGTTGATCTTATCGTATTCCTCGCCGCGCGCGGAGAGCATGATGATTGGGATGTCCGAGAATTTGCGGATCTCCCGGCAGGCGGAGAACCCGTCAAGCTCCGGCATCATGATGTCGATGATCATGATATCGTACTGTCCCGTCCGGCACCGCTCGATCGCTTCCATGCCGTCGGCCGCTTCCTCCACCGTATGCCCTTCGTAGACCGCGTATTTGGCGATCAGACGGCGGATCATCTCCTCGTCGTCCACCACAAGAATATGGTACATCTCTGCTCCCTTTCTGTTCAAGCAAAACGGGAGGACACCGCCGGGGCATCCTCCTTTTGCTTTGTGATTATCTTTCTTTTCAGTCCGAATCCACCCGTTTTTGCGCCGGAACCGACTCTTGATCAGAACATTATCTGAAGAAATCGCTCCAGAACCAGTCAAGATCGGGCATCAGTCCGCCGGGCTCGCTTGCTTCAGGCTCGGTCTCCTCTTCAAACTGGAGATCAGCGGACGTATCCGTTTCCGGCGGACGTTCGTAGACGGTCACGTCCACGTTCACGAGCTTGCCGCTCCGCTCCACCTGGAATTTCAGCACGTCGCCGATCGCGGATTTCATGACGATCGCCTTGATGTCCGCGCTGCTGCTGATCGTTTCCTCATTGACGGCTACGATACGGTCGCCGACCTTGAGCGTCTTATCGTTATAGCCTTCGATGAGATAATCGACGTAGACGCCGTCCTTGACGTTATAGGCGCCGCCGAAGAAGAACATCGAGCTCGAATTATCGACTACCGTGAAGTTCACGCCGATGTACGGCTTCCCGCGGACGTAGCCGTAGGTGAGCAGCTGCTCCGCCGTCTCCATCGCGTCGTTGATCGGAATGGCAAATCCAAGTCCCTCAACGTCCGAGCCGGAGGACTTCGCATTGACGATGCCGACGAGCTGGCCGAGCATATTGAACGCACCACCGCCCGAGTTGCCCGGGTTGACGGCCGCGTTCGTCTGGATCAGGCTCATCGTCACGCCGTTCACCTGGATCTCACGCTCCGTGGCGCTGACGATACCGTTCGTCACGGTGCCGCCCAGTCTGCCGAGCGGGTTGCCGACGGCGATCAGTTCTTCGCCGACGACCAGTTTGGAGCTGTCGCCGCATACGGCCGCTTTGAGCCCGGTCGCTTCGATCTTGATGATGGCGATATCGGCGTCCGCGTCATAACCGACCACCGTCGCCGTGTATTCTTCCGCGTTGGCAAGGCGCACCGTGATGCTGTCCGCCACACCGCCGCTTTCTTCATCCGTGATAACGTGCGCATTCGTGATGACGTAGCCGTCTTCCGAAATGATCACGCCCGATCCGGCGCCGCCCGTCGTATACTGATACCAGCGGCTCGTCGTCGTGTATTCCGTCGTGATCTCGACGACCGATTCCTTGACCAACGCCGCGACCTGTGCATAGGTGAGCGCTTCACCATCCGCGGCATCCACCGACGTGGGAACGGTTTCGGCACTGCGGTAAACGATGACCGGATCCTCCGGCACCGTCATTGTGGGCATTCTCGTTTCTGCGGCAGGCGTCGTGGTCTTTGCATTGGTCGGAACAAGGTTCTTCGCCAGCAGCGCGCCGCCGAATCCGCATGCAAAGGAAATCAGCGCCGCCACGAGCAGGATCGCTGCGACCGCACCGGCCGACACGCCTTTCTTTTCTTTTTTCTTTTTCGTCTGAGCGGGCGTATAGGTGATCTCTCCGCTCGTCTGCCGATACTGCGGCGGATTCTCAGCCGGTCTGTATGCGCTGTACGGCGTGTACGGATTCTGCTGCTGTGCAGGCTGAGCGGTCTGCTGCGGCTGACTCTGCCAGCTCGGCTTCGGATCAGGCGTACGCTCCGCAAAGCCCTGGAAATACGGGTTCTGCTGCGGCTGCGGATTCTCCTGCGGCTGATTCTGCTGCACGGGTTCCTGCGGCTGCTCCGTCGGCTTCGATTCCGTTACCGGCGTTTCGGTCGTTTCGATCGGTTTATCGTTGTTGTTCCAATCAAATTCGTTCATATGGACTCCTTTCCGGAAGGTCATTCCGTCATTTTTCTTTTTTCGTGCATAGTATAGCACCCGAATGTGACAGATATTTGACAATCCGTAAAAAGTTAGTTGAATGTATGAATCAATCGGCGAGCGAAACGGTCACGATGAAGCCGTCAGCGTTATTGCCGGAGACCGCCGCATTCGCGTAAGCGGCGCCCGCGAGCATCGGAACGTCGGTCGATTCGCCTTCCGCCATCGGCACGTAATAAACGAGCCAGCCGTCCGTCGTCGGAAGCGGCTCCGTCACCGGTACGTCGGATACCGTGCCGTTTTTCTGAACGTACAGGAGTTTTGTGTCCGTCGTATAGCCGCGAAGCGCGTCGATATATTCTTCATAGCAGTACGACTTTGCCTCGCAGGCATAGGCGTGCGGGATTCCGACGTAGCGGAAGTGCCATGCCTCGTACGCGAAGCCGGTCAGCTCCACTTTATCGGCGGGATAGCGGCGGATGAAGCCGTATTTCGTACAGTTTTCACCGAACCAGCCGCCGTTTTCATGTTCGGCAATCGGTACGGAATATCCGTCGTCCGTGAAGAACGTGAGGTCACACGCAAGGCCGGTGTGATGCTCGCTGGCTCCCGGCAGAGCGACGTAGGAATCGACGTAATCCTGCCCGTTTTCGGCGAGATAATCGTCGTAGATCCGCTGCTGATCGTCCATCGTGCGGTGACCGCTCACGATCATGAGATCGTCGCAGTACGTATCGGCAATGAACGCCGTGTTCATGCGATCCAGTGCGTCAAGGGCGGACTCTGACATGGCGACTGCCGTATTCGCCACTTTGGCGATCGCTTGCGGCGCGCCGTAGACGTTCACGAGCGATACCGTATCGGCTTTCGCATACGGATGCGCGGTGTTCACGAGGATCTGGTCGCCCTCGTCGAGCGTCGTATTCAGAATCGTTTTCGTTTCAAAGGAATTCGGCAGAACGGGCTCCGCTTCCGTTTCCGGCTCGGACTCCGCGGTTTCGGTTTCTTCGGGGATCACCGTCGGCTCTTCCGGCAGCGGAACGCTTTCATAGGTCTGCTCTTTCGGCACGGCCGTTTTCCCGTTCCGTTTGATCTGGATGAAGGAAACGACGAGCAGCAGAAGTATGATGAGCGCAAAAACAAGCGCGCCCTTATTGATCCCGCCCGAACGGCGCTTGCGGTAGGCGGATTTCGACTGCTGCTGCGCGGAGGGCTGATTGGCCGCTGCCCGTGCCGCCTGCTGACGACGGATCGCTTCCGCCCGTTCTGCCTCCGTCATCGTCCGAGTCTGCGCTGACGGCTGTCGGTTCTGCGCCGTCGGATTCTGCTGTGCCGCCTGTCTGGCCGCGCGGATCCGCCGCTTTTCTTCTTCCGTCAGCGGGCGAAGCTGCGGATTCGTCCGGGGCTGATTATTCTGATTATTCCGATCTGGCTGAACATTCATATTGACGCTCTTTCCTTATCCTATTCATTCTGATTCAATTATAAACAATCCGCGCGCCTAAATCAAGAGGCTGGCTGAAAAAGTCGATTTTCGCCGCAAAAAATCCCGCCTGCCAACAAAATGCCGCAGACGGGATGTTCAGTCGATCCGATCAGTCGATTTCCTTGCTGATCGCAAAACGGGTGATCTTCTTCGAGGTGTTCTTCGGGAATTCGGTATCGCGCAGTTTGATCTTGCCGACTGCCTTGTACGACACGTTCTTCTGGTTGATCTTCTTGATCTCTTCGGCGAAATACTGCTGCGGATTGTCGATACCGCGGCGTGCGAGTGCTTCCGCATCCGGATAGATCTCCGCGACGATGACTTCCTTCGACGGGTCGGATTTGGATTCGCCCGCGTAAACGACGACTTCGTTCACACCGTACACGCCCTGGATATCCGTTTCGATCTCCTCAGGGTAGACGTTCTTGCCGTTCGAGAAGATGATGAGATTCTTGAGGCGTCCCGTGATATAGATCCACTGGTCGTCGCCTTCCTCCTCGATGCGGCCGTAGTCGCCCGTGTGGAAGTAGCCGTCCTCGTCGATCACGGCGCGGGTCGCTTCTTCATCCTGATAATAGCCGAGCATGACGTTCGGTCCCTTGTAGGCGATCTCGCCTTCCCCGTTTTCGTCCGGGTCGATGATGCGCACGTGACCGCCGACGATGGGCATACCGGCCGAGCCGCTCTTGCGGTATTCGTTGCGGTTACAGGAAATGAGCGGCGCGCATTCGGTGATGCCGTAGCCGTTCAGAATGGTGATGCCGATCGCGTCAAAGAAGTCGATGATCTCCTGATTCAGCGCAGCGCCGCCGCAGATGATCATTTCAAGTTCGCCGCCGAAGTTCTTGAGCACGCTCTGGAAGAGAACCTTACGCGAGTCAATGCCGGTCTTGCGCAGGCGATTCGAGAAGGCAATCAGCTTTTTGAGCGCGCCGAGTTTGCCGGATTTTTCCGCCGTCGTCATGATGCGCTTGTAGAACGTCTCGACGAAGAGCGGTACGAGCACCATGTGCGTCGGCTTGAATTCCGCCATCTCGCGCATGATATACTTGAGGCCGGAGGAAATATAGAATTCGCAGCCCTGCGCGTAGTGACCGACGATATTGACCGTCGAGCCGAACGTGTGATGCGGCGGGAGTACGCACATCGTCCGTTCCGTGATCTGGAAGTAGTACATACCCTGCTCCATATCGGCGCAGATGTTGCCGACGGAAAGCATGACGCCCTTACCTTTGCCGGTCGTGCCGGACGTAAAGACGATGGAGGCGAGCTTGCCGGTATCAATGCCGTATTCGTAATACGAACGGTCGCCCGCTGCCGTACGTTCTGCGCCTCTCGCGCGGATCTCTTCGAGCGTCAGGCGTCCTTCCTGCGGTTCGCGTGCGAAACTGACGTAACCGGTTTCAGCCGGAAGCAGTCCCCGCACCGTTTCGATCTTCTTATCGACGGACGGCGCGTAAAACAGGTACGCGCATTCTGCTTTCGCGGCGATGGCGGCCATTTCCTCCGCCGGCTGTTCCTTGTCGATCGGAACGGTCACGGCGCCCATGGACATCAGCGCAAAATACGAGAAGATCCACTCAGGCGACGCTTCGCCGATCAGAGCGACCTTTTTATCGCGCAGCCCCATGGCCGTGAATTCGGTGGCAATATCACGAACGTAGTCCCGGCCTTGGGCATAGGTGATATGCTGCGGTTCGGGATCGTTCGGGGAGATTCGGTACGAGATCGCATAACTGTCCGGGCATCGCTTGGCGACGTTCTCCACCATTTCGCGGAAATCCCGAAAATGCGTCGTTTCATACAACGGATAATTGCTTTTTCTCAGTTTGAAAGCCATGATCGTCTTTCCATCCTTCTGTATGCTGACTTACCGTCGGTTGAACGGCATCTCTTCTTAGTATTATACCGCAATACGGGCTTACAATTCATTTCTTATTTGTAAATTTCTCGCTTTGCCCGGTTCCGGCGAAATATCTGTGCGGCGGCGTTGTGTTCGTTCGCCGATTGTTCTATCGGAATTCAATTGTCGTAATAGAAAACGAAGTGCGGTTCGCTTCCCTCCGCTTTCCGCTCGCCGTGTGTGAGACTACGCTTCCATACGCCCCGATCCGTCTTGAGCCAGAGCGTACGGCCGACGATGGCAATCATTTCGGGCATCTCTCCCTCGGGAAGCGCCAGGATCACGTCGATCAGTCCGAACGAACGGACGCACTGGATCCCCATCATGGTGAGAACGTACAGGTGATCGCACTCGTCCGCGTCCAGATCGAGCGCCCCCTTCGGATACACGCCCGGCAGCGTATGAAGGAAGCCGTGGCAATAGCGCTTGCTTTCATCCGGTTCTCCGTTCGTTCTGAGCGGATATTTCCAGAGTTCCTCCCGGTCCTCGCTGCCGAAGTAACGCATCTGCCGGTCGGAAGAATCCACGGCGCGCGTCGGTTCCGCTTTCGGAAAAACGTCCGCTCTCTCCCACCGGCTGTCCGGCGGAATCACTTCGTCAACGCGCGGCGAATTGCGTGCCGCCCGGATCGGTTTCTCCGCGTAATCCGCCCAGATCCACTTCATGCGCTCATACGCGGATCCTTCATCCCGGTGGCGGCTGCCGTGTTCTTCCCCGGGAAAATAGCGGCTCGTAAAGTCGTAACCGGCATATTCAAAGGCCATTTCCGCTTCTCTGGCGGCGCAGAACGAAGAGCCGAAATATTCGTTCGGTTCGTCTTGTGAATATTCTTCGTAGATCCTGAACGGCTTCGTTTCGTATTTGCGGATCAGATTCGGGATCTCATTGCCGCGTCCCATCGCAACGAACGACGGAGAACTCATATAGATCCGATGAAAATAATCGGGATGGAACCACGCCGCAACAAAGGCCGAGATACCGCCCGACGAACAGCCGGCCGTCATATGATAGTCGGGATCGGGACTGATCGTCAGACCGTATTTCTCCGTCAGCGCGGGGATCAGCTCGTACACGAGGAAATCGCCGTACTCCGCGTTGAACAGATCGTAGTTGTCACAGCGCATCCTGCGGAACACGCCGCTCTCAAAGGTAAGCGTACCCGGCCGCACGCCGATATGCACGCACGGCGGCGCAAGTTTTTCATCATACAGACGCGCCATCGCCGTTATTTCGGCCGTATTTTCCCCGTCATGCTCGATCACAAGCGCGCACGGTTCGTTCGTGACCGGATACGTGATCGCATAATGGAAACTCGTGCCCGGCTTGTACTTATTACCGAACACTTCCCCGTCATCCCGGCGGTACTCGATCGGTGCTTTTACCATAGCCGCCTCCGTCAGTCGATTTTTATTATTATACAATGCGGGAGCGGCGTGTGTCAAGAAATTCCGCGGATTTGAGCGGCAGCAAAAAGCAGACCCTCCGAAGAAGGCCTGCTCTTTTGTATGTTTGTTGACTTATTTTGCGAGAGCCGTGAAGGTTCTGTAAACCATCATGATGGTCTGTTCCACAGTCAGCGTGCTTTCGGGCGAGAACTGCGTTTCAGACGTCCCCTTGATGATACCCATGTGTACCGGGTAGCCGAGCTCGCCGCTGCACCAGTGACCGACCGTGTCGCTGAACTTCACTTCTGCGTCAAAACCGGTGGTTTCTTCGCCGCACAGTTTCGCAACACGGTTGATGATCGCAGCCATTTCGGCTCTTCTCAGTACGTTCGTCGGCTTGAACATGAACGTGCCGTCAGGCTGTTTGTAACCGTTGATGATGCCGAGGTTGGCCGCTCTCAGAACAGCCGCATCGGTCGTATCGGTGAAAACGGCTTCCCCGTTCACTTCTTCCGTGCCGTACGCTTTATCAAGCAGGATGCCGAGCAGTTTGGAAAGGTCTGCTCTCGAGATGCCGTCGTTGTACGCCGTCTGCAGTTCTTCCGGAACGAGGCCGGCAGCGATCGCGGCGTTCACTTCTTCGAGCGCCCATGCGGAAGGCTCGGTTCTGGGAAGCGTGATCACGCCACCGCCTTCGGATGCGATGGGATGAGCTTCGGTCTCAGCGGGCGCTTCCGTTTCGGCGGGAGTCTGAGCGGTGTTGCCGTCAGCGGGTTCGTCGCCAAGCGTAATAGCCCAGTTATACTGACCGTTCCAGTCGTTCGGGTCGATACCGGCAGGAACGATGTCAACCAGGTTGTTCGGCTCGCCGTCAAAGTTCGTCGGATTAATGTCAATGTTCATGCCGAACATATCGCCGACCTGCATCTGATGATCAACGGCCATGTTGAGGGATTCGTCCCAGAAGAATCTGAGTTCGTAGCAGGTGATCTTGGTTTCTTCGTTACGGGTGCCGGTCCAGTCGGAGTCCGTGGTGATCGGGTTGGCATACCAGCCTCTTTCATTCCATTCATAGATGAAGTCGCCGTCATCGTGAATGGTGAACTGGATTGCAAGATATTCAGTCTGATCCCAGACGTACGGGTCATCCATAAAGTTGATGAAGACGCAGTCCTTGTGCCAGATCGGCGTGTAGTTGGGAGCACAGCGGGTTTCCACCTTGATCTGGACGCCGAGGTAGAAGTAGTAGTCGTCCCATCTCATGTAGAGATCAATGGCGGAGGGCATCAGCTGCGTGTCATAGAGGACATTGCCGTACTTTTCCGCGTATTCCGGCAAATCCGCGATATGGCTGGCAGCGTATTTGCGGACTTCGTCGAAGCCCTGCAGAGACTTGATCGGTTCGCCCCAGTTATCTTCGGGGGTAATAACGCCGTCAAGCGTCGGAGGCGTGCTGGTCTTGTAAGCCGTGCAGGTAGAGTAGCCGGGCGTATAGACGGCGGACAGACCGACTGTGAGAAGGTTAAGAAGCATCACAGCCATAAGAAGAACGGCAATTTTCTTCATGATCGTTTGATCCGTTCGGATCGCCTTTCGTAAAATTTTCCTCCGCATTTTCGCTTCGGAAGTTTTCGGCAGATTTCGTTCTGCCATCCATATTATACCGTATACCCGGATTTATGTCAAGAACGATATTGTGTGTTGAACAAATCAAAAACAGGCCCTCCGAAGAAGGCCTGCTTTATTATTGGATTTGTTGACTTATTTTGCGAGAGCCGTGAAGGTTCTGTAAACCATCATGATGGTCTG
>JAZUKT010000365.1:0-2015 GCA_045643445.1 Eubacteriales bacterium | reverse complement strand
TCCGGCTTCCACGGTAAATTCTTCGAGTTCCGTGACGTTTTTATTCACCTGGTCGAGCAGCACCTTCATCTGCTCCGCCGTGAGAATGGTCGGAGTCCCGCCGCCGATATAGACGGACGCTACCTTCATGCCGTGTTCGCGGATGACGGAGAAGATCCCGTCAATATCGGCAAGAAGCGCCGTCAGATAATCGGGGATCAGTTTGAGCAGTCCCGGCGACGTATAGGAAACGAACGAGCAGTAAGCGCACCGCGTCGGACAGAACGGAATCCCGATATAGACGCTGCAAAGCCGACGGCTCTCCGGCGTGATCAGCCGTTTTTCCGCCGCCGCAACGTCCGCCGCCAGCCGCGCTTTGACCGGCGTCACGTGATAGGCGCTCTCAATTTCCGCAGCCGCTTCCGCCGGGGTCATCCCCGCTTCGAGCAGCTCCATCGCCACCTTGGCAGGCCGCACGCCCGTGAGAATGCCCCACGGCGGCGTCAGGCCGGTGAAGGCAGTGCCCGCTTCCATGAAAGCCTCTCCCGCCGCGATCTGCCGCTGTCTGTCCCGGTCGAACCGACTGTCGTTCCAGACCGCCGTATGGAAGCCGGACGACGTTTTTTCGCCCTCTGTGAGCGTCACGGTCGCCGAAACGCCCGCTTCATCCTCCGTCAGCCGGATCGAGGCCTCGACGGTTTCGGGCGTTTTCTCTTCGTTCTCCGGAAATTTTGCGCCCGGGAAAAAGATCATGGCGAGCGTCTGGGCATAATATGGCTTCAGCAAGCCGTCAATTTTCAGAATCATGTTAAAAATCCCGTTTGGGTTGTCTCAGAACGGCGGAATCCATCGGAATGGTCACCGGGCCGTCGTTCACAAAATCAAGCATCATATGCGCGCCGAACCGACCGCACGACACGCGCTCCGTATGCGTTTTCAGCCGCTCGACGAAGGCGTTGTACAGTGGCTCCGCGATCTCCGGCGGCGCGGCGTTCATATAATCCGGGCGATTGCCCTTGCGATAGGAGGCGTACAGCGTGAACTGCGAGACCGCGATGATCCCGCCGCCCACGTCGAGCACCGAAAGATTCATTTTGTCGTCCGCGTCGGAGAAGATCCGCAGCTTCACGATCTTATCGGCAAGCAGAAATGCGTCCTCTTCCGTATCGCCGTGCGTGACGCCGAGCAGAATCATCAGTCCCGCGCCGTCGCAGGAAGCGATCACTTCCCCGTCGACCGAAACGTTCCCGCGGGAAATCCGCTGAATCACAGCCAGCATGGCGGCCTCCTCAGATGCTGCCGCGCACGATCGAGCGGACGTGGTTCACCGCCTGCAGGCGCGACATAATGGATTTGAAATGCTCCACGTTCTTGCAGCCGACCGTCAGCGTGATGATGATGTCGGTGCCGGAGCGTTTTTTCGTATTGATGGACAAAAGCGACACCTTCATTTCGGCGATCGCGGTCGTTATGTCGGCGATCAGCATGATGTCGTTCTCGGCGTAGATCTGGAGTCCCACTTCATAGAGCGGGCGATTGCCGTAATCCGCGTACATATCGGCGTCCCATTCGGCGCGGATCCAGCGATCCTGCTGTTCCGGGTTGCCGAGGCCGTCCGCCACACGCGGGCAGTCGTGCTTGTGAATGGAGATGCCGTATCCCTTCGTGACGAAGCCGATGATGTCGTCGCCCGGCAGCGGATTGCAGCATTTGGCGAATTTGACGTCGCAGCCGTACTCGCCGTCCACGATAGCGCCGTTCCCGGATTTCGTGCGTTTCAGTTTCTGCGTCTGAACCTGCTCGGTCTCCGTGATCGGCACCTGCGCCGCTTCCTCCGGCTTCACGACGCGCTCGTATTCCTGCTTCAGCCGCGTCGCCACTTTCGTCATGGCCACGCCGTTATAGCCGATCGCGTTATAAAGATCGTCCGCCGAGGACATTCCGATCTTATGCGCGGCGGCGGTGATGATTTCCTGCTTCTGCGCGTCGGTCGGGCGGATCTTATAATGCGACAGTTCCTTTTCGACTTCGGCGAG